>PEXO01000015.1 GCA_002779045.1 Elusimicrobia bacterium CG08_land_8_20_14_0_20_59_10
GGCATCACCAATACCCTTTTCATGTCGCTCTACGAGCGCATGTTCGAGTTCGGCGTCCTGCGGGCCGTCGGCACCAGGCCGATCCGCATGGCGCTGATGATCATCAGCGAAGCCGCCGTGCTGGCGCTGCTGAGCGCCGCCGCCGGCATGGCCATCGGCTGGCTGGCCTCCTGGCTCACAGGCATCCACGGGCTGGATTATACCGGGGTGGATTATGCCGGCGTCACTATACTGGAGCCCATCAGGCCCGAGTTCCGGGCGCTGCAGTACTGGCTCTACCCCGCCGCCCTCTTCGTCTTCACTTTGATAGTAAGCCTTTACCCCGCCGTCTACGCCGCCCGCATGAACCCGGTAAAGGCCATGAGGAAGAGCTTGTAAGTGAGATAGGTGTAAGGCTTGGGTTACGGAGCGGGCATGGGTTCGGCGGGCCCTCGCGCAGGCCTGAGCTTGCGTAAGCGCGAAGGCCGCGAAACCGAAGGTTTCCTTCTTGCGGGAGCGCGGCCACGGTGTGGCCGATAGCGTGCCCGACGGGCCCATACCCGCTTCGGAACCCATCCCGCGCTGAACAGGACAACGGAGCAGATTTATGAATAAAGAACTGGTGATAGAAGCAAAAGGCGTAACCAGGACCTATGCCGAAGGCGAGATAAAGGTGCACGCCCTCCACCCGGTGGACCTCTCCGTACGCCGCGGCGAGTTCACCGCCGTCGCCGGCCCCAGCGGCTCCGGCAAGACCACGCTGCTCAATATCATCAGCGGCCTCGACCTCCCCAGCTCCGGCAAAGTTAAGCTGGCCGGCCGGGAAATAAGCGCCATGACCCAGTCCGAGCTCTCCGATTTCCGCCGCGACCATATCGGCCTCATCTTCCAGGCCTATAACCTCATCCCCGTGCTCACCGTGGGCGAGAACGTGGAATATGTCCTGCTGCTGCGCGGCGTTCCCCCCGGCGAACGCGCCGCACGCGTGCGCCGCATGCTCGATGAAGTGGGCCTCGGCGGGAAGACGGGCCGCTTCCCCTCCCAGCTCTCCGGCGGCCAGCAGCAGCGCGTAGCCATAGCCCGGGCCATGGTGCCGGAACCGGACATCATACTGGCGGACGAACCCACCGCCAACCTGG
>PEXO01000439.1:0-1460 GCA_002779045.1 Elusimicrobia bacterium CG08_land_8_20_14_0_20_59_10
CTGCCGGTGTTCTTCGAGGATTCCGAAGGGCTGGTAAAGCAGCTCTTCGCGCGCGAGCTGGGCGGCATGACCTTCGGCTCCGGCGGCTCGCTGTTCTCCGGCAAGGCCGGGCAGAAGCTCTTTAATGATAATTTCACCCTGTTCAACAGCCGGCAGGAGGACTACCTGCCCTTCTTCGACGCCGAGGGCGTCTGCGCCGACGGTTTCAAGTATATAGAGAACGGCGTGCTGCGCGCGCCTTATGCCGATAAGAAAACCGCCGCCAAATTCAGCTTCGCTCCCAGCGGCAGCGCCGGCGCGGCCTATGACGCCACGCCTTCGGCCGGCGCGGACATAATGAAGATCCAAAGCCAGGCAAAGACCATAAAAGAAATGCTGGGCGGCCAGAGCGCCGTTTTCATCAGCATGGCCAGCGGCGGCGACTTCACCAGCGAGGGGGGCTTCGGCACGCCGGCGCAGGCGGCCTTCCTGCTGAAGGACGGCAAGCTGACGGGCCGGCTGCCGCAGCTGCAGCTATCCTCCACGGTCTACGAGATGTACGGCAAGGATTTTCTGGGCGTCTCAAGCGACAAAATAATGCCGCTGTCCAATAACCGCTGGCTGGGCTTTGTGCTGGACGTCCGCAAGCTGTAGCGCAAAAAAGAATGAAGATAATAGTGCACCGCGGCGCCGAAGAGCCGGGCGGCAGCTGCATAGAGCTGCGCTCGGGCAAGTCGCGCATCCTGCTGGATTACGGCGCCCCGCCGCCCAAAGAGGACGGGACCGCGTCCGAAGAGACCCTCAACCTCCCCGGCCTTTACGACAGCTCGCCCAACCCCATATTGGCGCTGCTGCTGTCCCACACGCATTACGATAATTACGGCGCGCTGCTGGCCAGGCCCATAAACCCCGGCATAAAGGTGTACATGTCGGAGATAATGGAGGATGTGATCCGCATAACCGCCAAGATGCCGCGCAACGGTAAAAAACTCCCGGCCGGCAGCCGGTATTTCCGCCGGGGACATAAATTCATAGTGGGCCGCTTCGTCATAACCCCGTATTTAATGGACCATTCCGCGGCCGAGGCCTTCGCCTTCCTGATAGAATCGGAAGGCAAAAGGGTTCTTTATACCGGCCACTTCCGCGAGCACGGCAATAAGGCCGCGGCTTTCAAGCAGTTCCTGGCGGCCAAGATGGGCCCCATAGACGTGCTGATAACCGAGGGCGTGCAGGCCGGCCTTGAGAAAGGCCCCACCGAGCAGGAGATAATGGCCCAGGTGGAGACCAAGCTGAAAACCCATAATGGCGCGCTGTTCTTTATGTGTGCGGGCCAGGACCTGGGCCTGCTTGCCTGCCTGGCCTTTATTGCCAAAAATACCCGGCGCTACCTGGTGGTGGACGGCTACACCGCCCTGCTGCTGGAAAGGGTGAAGTTCCTGGCGCAGAAGCATGGCGCGGAGCTTAAGCTCCCCGGCCTGGAC
>PEXO01000439.1:1829-18648 GCA_002779045.1 Elusimicrobia bacterium CG08_land_8_20_14_0_20_59_10
GTCCCCGTGAATACCGCCCACGCCGATAAGTTCGCCTTCACCTTCGGCAAACGCGCCCGTATACTGAAGAACGGAGAAGAGTTCTTCCTTTATTAACCGCCTGTAGCTGTTAAAAGATAAAATAAGTACAGTCCCAGCGGCTTCCCGGAGAAACAATGGCATTTAAGCGCTTCCTAAACCAGACCGCCTTCAACAAGGCCAGGCAGTTCAAAGAGCTCTTCAGCGACTGGCAGCGCAACCCGGGCTCCATCGTGCACCTGCGGCCCGACAACTGCGTGGCTTTCTATTTCATGGGCCAGAAGGCTTTCGAGCTGGGCCAGCTCGGCGCCACCGACGAGTTCACGAAAATATTCCAGTGCCAGCCAGTCAGGGGCCTGAAGCCCGCCGACCTGCCCGCGCAGCTCCGGCAGGCCAGGAAGGCCGTCACCGACGATATCAGGAAGAACAAAAAGGAAGGACTGGAACTGTCCAGGCAGTCCCTGCTGTCCTGGGAGCTGCTAAGGCGCAATAAGGAATTCACCCTGTTCGATGAGCAGGTGCAGATACCGCAGGAAGCCCTGGCCGACAAGACGCAGGAGCGCACCCGCGCGGACCTGCTGGTGTTCGAGCGCAAAACGCAGCTGCTGGCCCTGCTGGAGCTGAAGCTTTCAGAAAACCCGGACCTGGACGGCCCCGTACTAGAGCAGCTAAAAGCCACGCGCGCCCTGCCCGGCGCTTTAAAAGGCGGCGCAGATACCTTTATCCGGCATTACCAGCAGCTGTTCGCCCAGAAAACCGCCCTCGGCCTGGTAAGCGCGGAGCTGGCCGACATAAAAGGGTTAAGCGGCAAGAGCCTGGTAATACTCGGCCAAGCGCCCGCCGCCAATGCCCGCCTGGCCTGCCTGGACCAGAGCGCCATCCCGGAGACTATCACCTGCGCGCTGCTCCCCGCCGGAGCGCCGCTTGCCGAAGCCGCCTTCCTGCCGCTGAAAAAGCAGGTGGAAGCCGCCCTGGCCGGCCCCCGCCCGGCCTATGCGCCCCGCAAAAAACGCTGGAACGATTTCACCCGCCAGGCCGACAAAGAGCAGGCGGCCTGGTCGGCCATAAAGCCCAAGCAGAACCAGGCCGGGCCGTTCGATACCCTGCTGGCCGATTATTTCGAGAAGAACAATATCCCCGTGCACCCGCACATAAAGCAGCCGCGCAGTTCGCAGGCCGCCTGCGCGCAGCTCTTTGCGCCCCTGCTGGCCAAGGCCCCCCTGGCCGAAGCCGGCCTGCTGAAGGCCATAAACGATAATATCTCGCCCGCCTGGGGCGTAAAGCTCACCGCCATAACCGATTGTCACTTTGAAGTGCCGCACAGCCCTGTGCCCGGCGAGCCCGCCGCTTTCCCCAAAGCCGGCCTGCAGGCTCTGACCGGCGAAGCCGGTAAATTCCACACCAGCCTGGACGCGGCCCTGGCTGTAACCGGCACCAGGGACGGGGAGGCCGTGCGCGCCCTTATCGGCATAGAATTTAAATATACCGAACCCGAATTCACCGCTTGCGGCGGCTTCACCTCCGAAGGTTTTACCGAGTATGGCCGCCAGGCCTGCCTTGGCGGTGAGCGCGGCGCTTCCTGCTACCTGCGCCACCAGGAAAAGCGCGCGTATTTAAAGACGGAAGAGCTGGACGCCATGTTCGGCTCTCCCAACCCCGTGGACCGCGCCGACGGCGCCTGCCTGCTGCTGGGGCCGGTGAACCAGCTTTACCGCAGCCATTATGCCGTGCTGAAGTTACAGGAGCATTTTAAATTCGACGCAGCCCTGTTCCTTGTGGTTTACGACAACCGCAATCTCAGCCTGCTAACGCCCGAGCGGCCCTCGCCCGGGAACAGCCCCGCCCTGGCCCCCATGGAAAGGTACAAAGAAAGCCTGTCCGCCCGGTACAAACCCACTTTCGCCCAACTCCCGGTGCAAAGCCTTATAGAAGCCTGCACCGCTGCCGTCACCCGCAAACCCCCGGCCTGGCTAACCAAACTAAAAGCCCGCTACCACTGGTAACCGGGGTCTGACCCCATTCTCTACATTCTCTAATAGGCCTGTTTTTTAAAGGTCTTAAGGCCCACAAGATATAAGGTCCACGGCCTTTGTTCCGGCCACCTGCGCGGAGGTATCATATATAGGAAGGTAATAGAGGAGATATATATGAAAAAGATATTCACACTTATACTTGCCGCCGGCGCCGCCGCGGTACTGCCGTCCAGGGCCATGGCCGACGCAAAAAGCATTTACGGCGACGATAACCGCCTGGATTATTACGAAGCCGCCCCGGCCATGCAGCGCCTGGCCGACTCCGTGGTCTCGCTCTGGCCCTCCAGGCAGGTAAAGGTGGAAGGCGGCGATGTAAAACTGGCCACCATCGGCTTTGGTACCGCGCTTAACCTCTGCCCCGGCGAAAAATTCAGCGAACAGCCCATAGGCGCCTTCTGCTCCGGCACCCTGGTGGGGGAAGACATTATAATGACCGCCGGCCACTGCATAACCGACCAGGCCAGCTGCTCCGATACCAAGTTCATTTTCGGCTATAACATAGCGGACAAGGACGGCGCGGCCCGCACCACCGTACCCTCCAAAGACGTTTACGGCTGCAAGCGCATAATAAAGCGCGATCTGGACAAGCAGTACCCCGGCATCTTCGGCACCGTGCTTGCCATAATTAAAGCCCTGCTCAACAAAGCCGGCCCCGACTATGCGCTGGTGCAGCTGGACCGCAAAGTTACCGACCGCGCGCCGCTGGCCGTTAACCGCAAGAACATCAAAGCGGGCACCCCGGTGTTCGTAATAGGCCACCCCGTTGGCTTGCCGGTAAAGATAGCGGGCGACGCCAAAGTGCGCGACGCCGGCCACCGCGCCTGGTTCTCCACCGACCTGGACACTTTCGGCGGCAATTCGGGCAGCGCCGTGTTCAACGCCAACACCAACCTTATAGAAGGCATACTGGTGCGCGGCGGCACCGACTTCGCCGACAGCCCCGCCGGCTGCAAAACGCAGTTCCGCACCGGCCAGAACGAGGGCAGGGGGGAAGCCGTTACCAAGATAGCCCGGCTGCAGAAGCAGATCCCCCAGCTTACGCCCAAGTCCCAGCTGCTGGGCCCGGTTAACATGGCGCCCGTTGAAACGCCCGCTCCTTCCCCGGAACTGGCCGGCCAGATACAGTTCTAAAACAGCCGGCAGAATAAAAGACCCGCTCCCCAAAGGGCGGGTCTTTTTTTACTTATACTTAACCTCCCCCGCCCCTGGTATTTGACGCGGCCGGGCCTTTTTGCTATAATTATTCAATAGTGATCCGTACCTTACAAGCCGCAAAGGTATCCTAAAAAGTCCAAAGACTACCTGTGCGGTGATGTCCTGAAAAACCGGGCGCGTTAAGTTTCCTCTCACCTAAAATGGAACTTAACACAAAGTATCGGAAATATAATTGGATTATATTTCGGAGGCTTGTGTTATGAATAAGTGCGTTATTTCGCTGTTAGTTTCTCTCATGATGTTCCCCGCCATTGCCGGCGCCCAGTCGCTGTCCGGCATCCTTGGCGCCACCGACCCCGCCCTGGCGGCCGCGGCCCGCCTTGCCCTGCAGAACAAGTCGTTCGTCCCGCAGGTTTCCGCCCCCGTTAAAAGCGTAAAAGACGCTGCCGGACCCGCGGACTATCTGCCGCTGCAGCGCGGCGGCGTTTATACCTACGAGTATTACTCCTCCGCTTTTAAAGGGACCAGGACCATGCGCTTGGAATTCGGCGCATTTTCCTACAGGGACAATTCCGTAACGGTTACCAGGACCATCTTCGACCGGAACACCCGGCAGGAGAGCGTGTTCAAGCTCTATTACACCCAGAGCGGCATACAGGCCACCAGCTCGCCGCTGGCCGGCCCCCGCCTGGAAATGCCCTCAGCGGTAACCTATAACCTGGCCTGGGATGAAGGCGCCAACCACAGCCGGGTGGCCGCCGTAAAGGCCTCCATCAAGACCGCCTCCGGTAATTTCAACGGCGTGCGGATACTTACCAGCCTGGACGGCGGCGGCACCATAAACCGCTACTATGCCCCCGGCATTGGCCTGGTGGCCGAGCAGTTGCTCACCAGCGGCAAATACGAGACCATAAACCTGGTTTCTTATCAGCTGAACTAAGCTGGATTAAAAAGCAAAGACACAAAAAACCCGCTCCGCGTAGGGCGGGTTTTTTATTTTCAAACCCGACAGACCTTTGTCGGGTTGGTCTGCTATGCTATTTTGGAGCAAAAGGGGGCAGCATGCGGCTTAAGAAAACCGAAACCCTGGAATTAAAAAAATCCACCTCCGAGCTTAAAGAAGCAGTGGCCGCCATAGGCGCCATGTTGAACAAGCATGGCCGCGGAGAAATTTACTTCGGGGTTAAAGACGATGGGCTGATAGTGGGCCAGCAGCTTGGCAAAAACACCGCCGGAGATATTTCACGCGCGATCTCCGCGCATCTTGAGCCTGAAATAAGTCCGGAGATCAAGCGGATCAACATTAACGGCAAGGAGTGCATAAAAGTAACGTTCCGCGGGCATGAAAAACCCTACTACGCTTACGGCCGGGTCTATCTGCGCGGTGCCGACGAGAACAAGCGGCTGTCCCCGGCAGAAATAAAAAACCTGATCCTTTATGAACACAAAGAAGCCCTCCGCTGGGACACCGAACCTTGTGCTGAAGCGAAAGTCGCGGATATAAGCGCGCAGAAACTGCGGCAGTTCCTTAAAACAGCCGGCCTCAAATATGACAATACCAGGAACGCCCTGCTGAAACTAAAACTGGTGCGGCAAGCCAGACCGCTGAACGCCGCAGTTGTCTTATTCGCCAGGAGTCCGCAGGTGTTTTATCCCAACGTTAAGCTGCGCTGCGCGCTTTTCAGCGGCGCCGATACAGCCGTTATACTTGACCGGAAAGAGTTTGAAGGGGACGTGTTCTTTCTTATCGTCAAAGCCGAGGCGTACATTCTTGAGCATATAAACCTGGGGATGCGCGTGGACGGATTGCAAAGGGTGGATGTACCGGAGATAGCCCGGGAGGCCTTCAGGGAAGACGTAATAAACGCGTTCTGCCACAGGGATTGGCGGGAATACGATTCCGTGAACGTGGCGGTCTTTGCTGACAGAGTGGAAATACGCAGCCCAGGGTTGCTTTACAACGGCCTGACCGTGGCCAGGATCACCGCCGAAATGGTTTCCGAGCGCCGCAATGAACTGCTGGCAGAAATGCTGCAGCGCGTGCGTTTTGTTGAAAAATGGGGCCGCGGTATAAAATTGATACTTTCAAAAGAGCCGGGCACGGTATTTAAAGAGATAGGAAATCACTTTATTGCCGTGTTCAAGCGCGGGGCGGCCGCAACCTTGCCGCCAACCGTCAGACAGAAAAGTAAGGAGAAAAGTAAGGAGAAGATCCTTGCCATTATTGTGAAAAGACCGGTTGTTACTACAGGGGAACTGGCAAGGCTTACAACCTTAAGCCTCGGCGGGGTTGAAAAGATTATCCGCGGGCTAAAAAAGAAAGGAGCTCTGCGCCGCGTGGGTCCTGATAAAGGCGGTCACTGGGAGGTCTTGTGAGCTCCGAAAGGCCCTTAAGAAAAAGCCCGCAGCCGGAGAACGGGTTATGAGCAAAGCGGCCGGTCCTTTAAAGCCAGCCCCGGAAAAAACCGCCCTGATAGCGGTTATAAAGGCCCCGCGCGATCTGGAGATAGCGGCGCGGGACCACTGGTACAGGATACCGCTTAAAAAAGCTCCCAAAAGATATTTCACCCACATAGCCTTTTACCAGCCGGCCTGCTTTAAGCCCTGCGGCAAAAGAATTGAGTACTATGCCAAAGTAGCGGGCTGCTCCACCGGGCGCAGGGAGGACCTCCTCCCCGGCGAGCCCGCGCACCCGGCGGCAAGGCGGCTTTACCTAAGGTACAGCCTGGGCCCGCTGCTGAAGCTGCCCGCGGCGGTACTTAACACCAGCGGCAGCCGGATATTTTTCGGCTATGCACCGTTGAAGCGCCTGGCGCGGGCCGGGGATGTCCTGGCCGTCTTTAATGTATTCTCACTTGAAAATATCATGTGCCGCGCCCTGAAAGCCGCCGGCCTTGAGTTTTTGCGGGAACATGTCATCCTGCGCGCCGCAAAGGTGAAATACCGGCTGGATTTCGCCATCTTCTGCAAAAGGGGCAAGCTGGATATAGAATGCGACGGGCGCGGCTGGCATTCCGCACCGGCGCAGCGCGCCAGGGACGGCAGAAGGGACAAGTGGCTGCAGCGCAGCGGCTGGATAACGCTGCGTTTCGGCGGGCACGAAGTGCTCTGCAACCTGCCCGGCTGCTTGCGCGAAATAAGAACGGCCATAAAAAACCTCGGCGGCATAAGGCCCGGCCGGCCTTTTCCATAGCTCTCCCGGCTATTAAAGAAATAAAAATGAAGACCCTGAAATTAGGGATGTTGCTGCCAAAATGGTTGGGAGGCTCGGCGCAAAAGAAAATGTGGCAGAATTAATGGAAATCTCCAAAGGTGAAAAAAACAATTCCGTGCGGTACAATCTGATTGAGGCAATAGGAAATAGTAAATCTGATACAGCTATTCCTTTCTTGCCAGATTTCTTCCACAATGATGTAAGTCCAGGTTCCAATTTGATTCAAATGCGTTTTGCAGAGGCCGTAACAGAGGGGACCAATGTTTTAATGGCGGCTTCAAAGAATCTGCCGCCGCTTATAAGGACGCAGTTGACCCTTTCCGCTTCCGTAATCAACACTGAAACCGGCAATATCATTTTCTTTAAAATCATTAAAAACCGGACCGCCGCCGTAAAAATAAGTCTTGTTGTTGACGGGGTTGCAATTAAAGACGTTAATAATAATGCTTGGGATAAAAAATCCGAAATTATTCCGCGCGCGCAGAATTCCGATGCAGAACTTCCTTATGAAAAAGAGTTTTCTGTGATTTGGAAAGGGGAAATGTCCTCCGGGCAACTCGCCGACGGTCCTCATACTCTTAAACTTAAAGTTTGGGACACCGACAATCCGTCCGGCTCGGAGCCGGGAAACCCGGCTCCGACAAACTCCTCGGACCCCTCGGGAATCGCTTCGGTGGATTTTCTTGACATATATCCGCCGGGGGTGTTGTGCGCATATCTGGCTGCATAGGCGGCGAAAGCGGCGGTGGCTTCGGTGTTGGGGTTGTGGATTTTAAGCAGGACTATGCTTTTACTCCGTATGGATGACCGGGCGATGTCCGGTGGCTGATGCTGTTGGCCGGCTTTTAATAATTGCGGCATTTGCCCGGCCCTCTTTTGTGCTTCTTCGCGGTACCCGCCGGGTGGCTATCTTAGCGGGCCTTGACTTTTGAAGCCCCGTGCCTTGACAAGTCAAGCGTGGTGTGCTAGACTATCTCTGGTCGCCGCCCCGTGCGGCCACCACTGGAGCCCCCCGGAATGGGGGCGCGAAAACCCGCCAACAGCGGGTTTTCGATTTTTATCCCATACGTGAGCAGCCGCTCGGGCCGACCCGGCATCCAGTGGCCCGCTAATGGTCAGGCTTTCTTAAATTGTAGAATATAGGGGTGAAGATTTACTTTAAGACCGTCGGGTGCAGGGTGAACCAGGTGGAGACGGAGAGTTTGCGGGAGAAGTTCGCGGCGCTCGGGCACCAGGCCGCCGCCGAAGCGGAGACCGCGGACCTGGTGGTGGTAAATACCTGCTCCGTCACGGCCAGGGCCGACCGGGACTGCATCAGCTTCCTGCGCAGGACGGCCGCCGCCAATCCCAAAGCCGCCATAGCCGTAACAGGCTGCCTGGCCACCTTAGAACCGCAAAAAATACTCGCCGCCGCGCCCGGGGCCTCGCTTTTTACCAACAAAGACAAGGAGAACATCCCCGCGCAGCTCTGCGGCACACCGGCAGCACGGGATTTCTTCACCGTAACCGGATTCCACGGAAAGACCCGGGCCTTTATAAAAGTGCAGGAAGGCTGCGACCTCAAATGCGCCTACTGCCTGGTAAATCTGGCCCGTCCGGTGCTCAGCTCCAAGCCGCTGGACGCCGCCGCGGCCGAGGTGAAAGAACTCATTGCCTCCGGTTTTTCCGAGATAGTCCTCTGTGGTACGCGCCTTGGTATCTACAAATGCGCCGATACCGGCGCCACGCTCGCCGGCCTGACGAAGAAGCTCTTCGCCCTGGACGGGAATTTCCGCCTGCGCTTCTCCTCGATAGGTTCCGAAGAGCTTACACCGGAACTGCTCAAGGTCTTAAAAGCCGGCGGTCGGAAATTCTGCAATTACTTTCACCTGCCGCTCCAGGCCGGCGCCGATGGCGTGTTGAAAGCCATGGGCCGCCCTTACGATACCGCCGCCTACACGCGCAAGGTGGAACAGCTCCGCTCCCTATTCCCCGGCGCGGGGATATACGCCGATATCATAGCCGGATACCCGTCGGAAACCGAAGAAGATTTCTCCGCCGCCATGAACTTCGTGCGCGGCCTGGCACTGTCCGGCCTGCACGTGTTCAGCTTTTCCGCCCGGCCCGGCACCCGCGCAGCTTCCCTCAGGGCGCTGTTCCCCGGGATAGTTGCCGCGCGCTCCGCCGCTTTGCGCTCCCTCGACGCCGAACTGCGCGCCGCGGCGGCCGCCGCTATGCTGGGCGGAGAAACGCAAGCTCTCGTTCTAAGGAACAAGGAGGGCCGCGCTTTGGCGCTGGCCTCCAACTTTATGAACCTGGAATTCCCCGGGCCGCTTAAGCCGGGCGGGCTGCTCCGCTGCCGCGTGACCGCGGCCCGCGCCGGTGTCTGCCTGGCGCAGATATTATGAAAACCTGCCCCGCCTGCGGTTATGACCATAACCCGGACGCCGAAAATTATTGCGTTATCTGCCGGCGCGATATCTCCGCGGTTCCTCCCCGCGCGGAACCGCCTGCGCCGAAAAACGAGGGGAAAGGCATGGTGGTCGCCGGCATACTGCTGCTGCTCTGCGCCCTGGCGGCGTTCTTTTTTCATGCCGGTCCCGACAGGACGGATGCCGGGCGCCGCGCCGAGGCTCCGGCGCAATACGAGAATGCCGCGGACTATGACAGCGTGCTTTATTCCCTCGACAAGATGGGGGAACTGCGTTTTCTGCCTCTCAGGGATAAAAAACTGGTCCTGCCGCTGCTGAAAGACGGGGACGACAGGGTGGGCTACCTGGCCGCCAGGAGAATAGGGGAGTGGGCGCGCGCCGAGAAGGATCCCGCGGCGGCCGCCCTCTGGTTCGAAGCGCTCCTGGAGGCCGCCGCTTCCGGTCCCGTGAGTTCCAGGCGCCAGGCGGCTTTTGAGCTGGGCTTCACCGCCGTTTCCGGCTTTGACCCCCGGCGGTACCTCGCAGGAATACGGCCTGTCTCAAAAGCGCTGGTTTCGGACAAGGACGAGGAATTACGGGCGGCCGGGTTTTTCCTGGCGTCCATGTCGGGGATAGAGGATTTCAACGGGCAAATGGCCGACGCGCTGAAGAGCAGCCCTTCCCCGGCCGCCAGGCTTTACGCCGCCTGCGGGCTTTCCCGCCTGGGCCGTCCTGAAGGGCACCAGTACCTCTTTAGCGCGTCGTCCGGCCCGGAGGAGCCGCTTAAAAGCGAGGCCATCTCCTGCCTTTCCTATTCGGTTTCCGGAGACGCGGACCGGTTCCTGCTTTCCCTTTCCAGGGAGGCCGCGGACGCGGAAACAGCAGTGGCCGCAAAAAGGGCCTTAATGTTCCGCAAACAACTTGCTATAATTAAATACTGATACACGCGATACACTTATTATGCGGCGTATCGGGAAAGGTGCCGTTACGGGGGTTGGTTCTTTATGGACAAGAACAACGATAAAAAGAAGGAATCCATCGATGAAATACTTTCCGACCTCAACGGCCTGCTCAATAAGATGCCGTCCATACTTGACGGGATAAAGATGCCGGACATAAAGCCGGTGGAATTCTCAAAACCGCAGTCCGCGGAGCCGGAGCCCGTTCCCGCGCCGGCCGCCGAACCGGAGCCCGTTCCCGCGCCGGTCATAGAGCCAGAGCCCGTTCCCGCGCCGGTCATAGAGCCGGAGCCCGTTCCCGCGCCGGCCGCCGGGCCGGAAACCGATTCCCCTTTTGATAAGACGCTTATCATAGATTCGTTGGCCGGGCTTGCCGAAGGCTCTCCTGCGCCGCGCTCCGTTCCCGCCGTCGAACCGGAGCAGGCCCCTGCCGCTGCTGACACCCAGGCCCCGGAGGGTGAAAAGCTGGTTCCACAGTCCCTCGGTGATTTCATGTTCGGAGGGGGGGGGGACGCGGAACCTTCCGCCGGACAGGAACAGCTCCCCGGCGGCATGGCGCTTCCCGTTGCTGACCTTAACCTGCCTTCCGGGTCCGGGCAACCCGCGCCGGAAGAACAGCCTGCGCAGGCCGGTCTGGAGGCGCCGGATCCAGAAGAGGAAAATGTTTTTCTCAAACCCGCCGACATCCTGAGCCCGGAGGCATCCGCGCCGGAAAGATCCGGTATCCCCGTGGCCGGATTCGGGCCGCAAATTAAACAAAGCGATTTCCGTGACTCCGCCATCCCCGACATAGACGCGCTCATGCAGCTGCCGGACCTGCTCGCCGAAGACGGCGCGGATAAGTCCCCGGCCGCCGGGAAAGAGCCGGCCCCGCTGGCGCAGCAGCCGCAAGAGTCCGTTGCTGAGCCCGTTCCCGCGGAAGCGGAGCCGTCCGCGGACGAACTTGTGGAATTTGAAAAACAGCTTGCCGCCGCGGTCCCCGGAGGAGTTATGGAGCGAAATGAGCCGGAAAAAGAAACCCCGGGCATTACTCCGGAGCCGGTGGAAGCCCGGGCCCCGGAACAGCCTTTCGAGGAGCTTCCCGCCGCCGCTCCCGCTGCGGACGAGACGCTGCGTCTTGACCCCGCGCCGGAAGCGGAAGCCGCTCCGGAAGGGCTTTTTGCCGAGATCCCCGCCGCCGCCATGACAGTGTCCGCGGAGCCTGTGATTGAGCCGCGGGCCGTGGCAGCCGATGCGGGGGAGACTT
The DNA here is from genome assembly GCA_002779045.1 of Elusimicrobia bacterium CG08_land_8_20_14_0_20_59_10. Lineage (GTDB taxonomy): Bacteria > Elusimicrobiota > Elusimicrobia > Elusimicrobiales > UBA9959 > UBA9959. The sequence goes on from PEXO01000439.1 coordinate 12,845, forward strand.
TAAGGCTTGATCTTGAACCCGGGCAGGGCGCTGTTAATGAACCTGTTGCCGGGCTTTCTCCTGGAACCCCGACCGAGTCCGTATTGGAGCCCCAGGACGCCGTTTCCGCCTTCGGAGGCGTAGAGGTTTCCGCTTCACCAGTTGCGGAGAGCACCATGAATGTGCGCTCAGGAGACGGACCGCTTTCTGTTCCGTCCGGGCAGGACCCGTCCGCTGATATGACGCTGCCGGGCATTTCACTTGAGCCGCGCACAGCGGTTTCTTCCGAAGCATCAGCTTCCGACGACAGCGAGAAGACCATGCTCGTAGCGCCGCCGTCCGCCGCGCCCGAGGAAGAACAGACCGTCATTTTTGAAGCGGGTTCCGCCGGGCCGGGCACCACTTCCCGGGCAAAAGCCGGGGACCTCGCAGGCCTGTCTCAGAACGAACCGCCGCCCGGGCTGCCGGAAGAACGCATAAGGCCGCTGTACTTCCTGTATTCTGACGGGGATGCAGCTCTCTGCGCCAGCCTGCTTATGGAGCTTGATACCGTCTGCCTGCGCTCGCAGACCAGCCCCATGTTCATCAGGAGGGCGGGGGTTAAGGTGTTCGAGCAGGACATGAATCCCAATTTCGTAGCGCAGACCGTGAATGATTCCGGCGCGAAAGGCCTGATCTGCATCGGAGGCGTTCCGCAGGAAAAGGTATACGAGATCGAGAACGTCTTCGCTTCTTCCGGAGTGTATTTCAAGCATTTCGATTCCACCAGCTTCAGTCATTCGGCCGTTCTGGACCTGCTGCTGGAGGTTATACTGCGCTGAGAGCGCGGCGATTTATGGTAAAGAAATGGGAAATAGCCCCGGCGCCTAACGATAAGAACCCCGGCCGCCATAAGCTCCTGATAAAAGGGGAGATGAAGGATATCTTCCTGATAGTGAAGAAGCTTGGCAGTCTTTGTTCCAGGCCTGAAAAAACCTCCGGCGCCTTTAACTTCATAATCTACCTTTCCAAGTTCGAGATGGATGTGATGGCCAAGCTCAAGGCTGTCACCGCCGAGCTTGGGGCTATCCAGCAGGAGCAGGAACAGGTAAGCCCCGCCGCCTTCCAGGATGAACCGGCGCCTTTCGAACTGCCTGTACCTATGCTGAACATAGAACCGGCGCCTTTCGAACTGCCTGTACCTAAGCTGAACATAGAGCCGGCGCCCAGGGCTTCGGCGCCCCCCGGGGTCCAAAGGCCCGTCCCGGCTCCCGCGCCCCAGCCTGCTCCCGCGCCGGCCCCTGAGCCCTCTAAACCTGCGCCGGCACAAACTCCGGCGCCGCAGCCTGCCCCTGTCCCGGAGCCCGCGCCCGCCGCGGAGCCGCCGAAGCCGGCCCCGCAGCCGACCGCACCCTCGGCTCATCCCGGCACAACGCAGCCCCGTATGAATTTTGTGCCCTCGGCCACCACCCGCCTGAAGAAAGAGGACGTTCCCGATCCCTCTCCGGAGCCTGCTGCGGCCGCAGCCCCGGTTAAGGCCGCCCCGGCGGCTTCCAAGATTAAGGCAAAGTGGTCCATGGAGCTTCCGCTCATCCCCACCTATACCTTCCAGTCCCTGGTGGCGGGTTCGCATAACCGCTTCGCGCATGCCGCCGCTATGGCGGTAGTTGAAAATCCCGGGACGATCTATAATCCCCTGCTGCTGTTCGGCGTGCCGGGCACGGGCAAGACGCATTTCGTCAACGCCGTTTCCAACGGTCTTTCCGCTTCCATAGGACAGAGCAATATCTTCGTTACCGACGGTGTTAAATTTTCACGCGGCGTGGAGCTGGCTATAAAGGACGGCGGCATCGCCAGGCTTGACGAGATGTTCTCCCGCATAAAAGCCCTGATAATCGACGATGCGCATCTGTTGATGGTCTCCGACGCGAACAAAAAATACATTTCAAAATGGCTTAACGATTTTGTTTCCCAAAACAAGCAGGTGATGGTGACCTCTGTCTTCCCGCCCAAGGCGCTGGCCGGGCTGGAGCAGGCGGTGAATTTCCAGTTCACCCAGGGCTGGATGGTGGACCTGAAGAAGCCGCCGCCGCAGACCTATAAGGTGATACTCAACCAGCTTCTGCAAGGCATGGATGTCAACCTGTCCGAAGCCGAGCTGGGGCAGATCTTTGCGCAGAACCTGATGCCTTTCGGAGAGGCTGTGATGACGCTTGAGAGTATGAAAAAACTGGAGAAGTTCGTGGCGGGTTCCATGAACAACCCCACGCACGCGGAGCTCCTGGAGATGCTGCTCGGTCTAAAGGAAGTGGCGCCGGCGCCGCCCTCCGAAGAAGAGCTTGCCGCAGCGGCTTCCTGGCAGCCGGCCGCGCATGATGCCTGGTTCAAGTGGGGCATGTCCTACCCGCGGGGCCTCAAGCGGGAAGCGCAGTACGCCCTGTGCGCGCTTCATACCAGGGCCAAAGAGCTGGGCATGAACACCGAATGGAAGCAGGTCTTCATGCAGGAATATAACGCGGACGAGATATACGGCACGCCGTTCAGTATCGGGAATTATGCCAGCCAGCAGAACGTCAACGGCGTACTGGTGCTCGGTCCCCAGCCTTCCTCGGCTATCGGCGCGCAGGAACCGGAGTTCCGGCACCTGACCTTCAAGATACTCGACAGTTTCCTGATCAAGAACGCCTGGCTGCCGGCAGCTAACCTTAAATCGCAGGCGCACTATAACAAGGCGCTCATGGACCTGGTCTGACGCATGGGAAATGAACTCATGGCGGCTGTGGTTATCGGCGCTGCCGGGGCGTTCGGCGCCTACTGGTACCTCAAATTCAAATGCGTGCTGCCTATAGAGAGCGGCCGGGAGGCCTCGCAGCAGGCTTTTGGGGATTTTACTTCCTTCGTGCGGGAAACACTGGAACGCGCCTATGCCCCGGAACAGGCGGAGCATTACGGGGACCTGGTCAACTATTACCTGATACGGCTGCATAAGGCCTTCCCGGACAGTTCCATGCTGGTGTTCGAGAAGGGCCGCGGCCAGTGGCAGCTGGTAAACTACCTGAAAAACTTCAAGATGGAGCCTAAGCTGCTGACCTCCTATAAGTGGAGCGCCCTGGACCGCAGCTCCGTCGAGGGGGAGCTGCTGCGCTTCGACGACGTGCGCGCCGGGGATTACCAGGCGATGGAGGAACTGTTCTCCGTTTTCGATATCAAGTCGGCGCTGCTGTGCCCGTTCCAGCCTTCCGGAGGGGCGCCGGAGAGGCTGATAGTGTTCGGCGCCGGGAGCCCGGCGCAGTTCGACGCGGCGCAGCCCTACCTGCGCTTCATCGCCTCGCAGCTTAGTTCCATCTCCCGGGTCTCCGACCGGGTGTTCGAGCTCAGGAAGGAGGCGGACGGTCTCAGGAACGAGGTGAACGCCGTGGTGAGGGAACTGGACGTGGCTGGTTCCCGCCTGATACAGCGCGCGCGGGAGCGCAAGGCCCTTTACGAAGTGGTCACCAGGGTGACAGGCCCCGGTGACGACGAGCAGAACGGCTGCGCGGCCATACTCAACATCGTCGCCAAGATAGTAGAGGCCGATATCGCGGCTTCGCTCCTCTTCGACGAGGCGAAGAACGAACTGGTGGTAAGTCCCGGCTCCTTCGGCATAACCGACGCGGACCGCATGCTCTACAGCATCCCGGTGAGCAACCAGGCCTCTTCTTCGGTGCGCACCTTCCTTACCCGCAAGCCTTTTATAACCGCCGACGCGCAGAACGACCCCGACGTGCTGACCCGCTACGCCAAGCTCTGGGACGTACATTCGCTGATGATAGTGCCTATCTGCCTGCGCGACCGCATAATAGGCGTGCTGCGCGTGGGCAGCCGCCGCATAGATTTCTTCACCCCCGACCAGCTGGAATTCCTTACGATAATCGCCGACGAGCTGGCGATAATAATAGAGATGGTCACGCTCTACGAGAACATCTCCAGGAAGGCGCAGGAACTGGCGCAGCTCAATAAGCTCAAGGACGAATTCCTCTCCACGGTGAGCCATGAGCTGAAGACCCCGCTTACTACGATAAAAGGCTTCGTCTCGGTGATCCTGAGCGGCGAGGTGGGGCCGCTCAACGAACAGCAGTCCAACTTCCTGGCAGTGGTCGACCAGTCCGTCAACAGGCTGACCCACCTCATCTCCAACCTGCTGGACCTTTCCAGGCTCAACGGCAAAGTGGAGATGGAATTCCAGAAGACGGACCTTAAAGAACTGGTGCGCGAATCTGTTTCCACGATGCAGCTTAAGGCCCGCGAAAAGAAGGTCTCCCTTTCCAACGCGGTGGATAAGGAACTGCCGGTGGTGCAGGCGGATAACCGCTGGATAGGGCAGGTTATAGATAACCTGCTGCTGAACGCGATCAAGTACGCCGGAAGCGGCGCGAAGGTGAGCATCAGCGGCACCGACAAGGGCGAGGCCGTGGTCATCTGCGTGGAGGATAACGGTCCCGGCATACCGCCGGAAGAGCAGAAGATGGTCTTCGACAAGTTCTACAGGGGCAGGGCCAGCATCAACCAGGTGCCGGGCACGGGCCTGGGGCTCGCCATTTCGAAGTCCGTGGTGGAAAAGCACGGCGGGAAGATCTGGCTGGAGTCAAAGCCCGGCCTCGGTTCCAAATTCTGTTTCGCCCTGCCCGTGTCCAAGGAAAACTAAAGCGCCGTACGGTGCCGGGGCGACAGCGCCGGCGACCGGAGTATAACAGGAGTCAAGGTTATGAAAAGATCCGCGATAAAACTCACGTTTTTATCCTCCCTGCTCGTGCTCGGCGCCTGCGCCGGGGGGCCGGTGCGCGGCCGGGTGGCATCTTCACCGGAGATGCTGGTTGTGGAAGGTTCTGCTCCGCACAATAGCAATGACCTTTCCGTGGGGCGCAGCGCCGCGCTGCTGGATGCGCAGAAGAACGCCGTGCGCAGGATAGCGGAGCTTTTTCTGGACGAGACCGCGCGTGCCGAGAACTACACGGTCCTTGAGAAAGGGCTGCTCAAGGCCCCGCAGCTTTACGTGGCCAAGTATAAAGTTCTTTCCGAGGGGCCCGACGGCCAGTTCTACCGGGAAACGCTCCGTGTATGGGTCCATCTCGACAAGGTGATTTCAACGCTGCGCGACCTTAACCTTTACGGCGGGCCGGTCGCCAGGCCGCGCGCCGCGCTGATCTCGCGCGAGAACGGCGGCGGTTCCGCTTTCTCCTCGGCTTTCCAGACGGCGCTCGCCAGGAATTCCATAATAGCCATAGAGGATTTTCCGTTCACGAAGGACAAGAACGCGGCCTCCGCTCCCGACGGGGTGCTGCTTGAAGCGGCTTCCGCGGCCGGCGCGGACCTGCTGCTGTCCGCCACCGCAACGGCTTCCTCCTTGATGTATGGCGGGGGGCTCGCCTCCGGCTTTTTCCCTTCGCGGGCCGACGCCTCAGTGAAGGTTTACGATGTGCGCACCGGGGCCGTGCTGTTCCTCGTGGCCAGGCAGGGCAGCGCCATTGATTCCTCCGAGGCGGCGTCTTTCGCCAAGTCGCTGTCCTCCGCGGGCGAGGTGCTGGCGAAGGAAACCATGGTGAAGGCAGGGCACTTCCTTAAGACCGACGCCCCGGTGCTGGTGAAGGTTTCCGGGCTGAACGGAATAGAGGCGCTTGAAAAGATCAAGGAGCATTTTTCCAGGCTCGAAGTAAAGGCGCTCCGCCTGCAAAGCTATTCGGAGGGGGAGGCCGTTTTTTCGGTGGTGCCGAACCGCCCGGACACGCAGGAATTAGCCAGCGCCGCGCTGCGCGGGGATTTTATGACCCTTGAGCTGGAGGGGACTTCCCCGCAGGAGATAGTATTTT
>PEXO01000235.1:0-14284 GCA_002779045.1 Elusimicrobia bacterium CG08_land_8_20_14_0_20_59_10
GGCGGCCAGTTTCTCTCCTCCGCCGCCGCTGAAAACAGGCGTTTCAAGACCGCAGCCGGGGCAGACGAAGCCGCTCATATTCTCCACTACGCCCAGTATCCTGAGCTTCAGGCTGCGCGCAAAAGAGGCGCTGCGGCGGGCGTCGTCCAGCGCCACTTCCTGCGGCGTGGTCACCAGCACCGCGCCGGTCAGGTCCGGGATCACCTGCGCGGCCGTCAGGGTCTCGTCGCCGGTGCCCGGGGGGGAATCGAGAAAAAGGTAGTCCAGGTTCCCCCATTTCACGGAACCGAGCATTTCCTTTATAGCCGAGGTTTTGCGCGGACCGCGCCAGATTATGGCGGTGGAGGGATCCGCGCCCAGCAGCGCCAGGCTGCAGACCGAAAGATTTTCGTTCACCCGCCAGGGCACAAGCTCTTCACCGTCCGCCTCCAGCCGCATGCCGGCTATCCCGAGCATGCGGGCCGCATTGGGGCCGTGCAGGTCTATGTCCAGCAGACCTGTTTTTTTGCCGGCGGCGGCCATGGCCGCGGCCAGGTTAACCGCCACCGTGCTCTTTCCCACGCCGCCTTTGCCGCTCATTACCAGCACTTTGTTCTTCACCGCCGCCATCTTCGCGGCTATGGCCTCGTCCTGTTTTTTAAGGCTTGCCTGCATATCTTTCATTTATCTCTCCTCAAAGTCCGGTCCCTAAGCGCAGAAAACCGCCGCGGAAAGCACCGTGGTCCAGACGCCGCCGCGGCCTATGGCGCTCTGAGTTATGTTCATGGTACGCACTATCTTGCCGCTCAGCTCCCACTGCTCCTCTTTCTGATCCCAGGAATCTTCCGCGTCGAATTCTATGCCGAGCGTGGTGGAAAGCATCAGCGCCGCCAGGTCCTCCGCGTATTCCCCGGAACGGCTGTCCGTCTCCCCCCAGCTGTGATGCTCGGAAATATAGCCGTGGTTGCCCCTGTCCTTGGGGATCGCCAGTCCTATAGAAGCCGTCACCAGGCGGTGGTTCTCATTAACGGAATTGCGGGCTATCACCGCGTGCACTATCTGGCCGGGGCTGAGTTTTTTCAGCCCGAGCGCCGGCTTCACCAGCTTGCAGCGCGGCGGAAAAATGCTGGAAACATGGACCAGATTGAACGGGGCCAGCTTCGCATCGCGCAAAGCCTCCTCGAAACTGGCCAGTTTCTCCCTGCTGCGCCCGACGCCCTTTGTAAGGAAGATCTCCTTAGGCACTGTTTGCATGATCGCCTCCGGCACTTTTTAATTTCGCTAAAACGCTGCGGCAGGGGAAAACTCTCTGGCCGGGTGACGCGGAGATCTCCGCCCCCGCCGGCAGGTAGACCGCCACCTGCGAACCGAAATAGATAAGCCTCAGCCTGCCGCCGCGGACCAGGACCTCCCCCGCTTTAAGCGGACAGGAAATACGCCGGGCTATGCTGCCCGCTATCTGCTCTATCCCCAGTGTTTCCCCGTTCTCCATAGAAAGTTCAATAAGGTTGCGGTGATTGGCGGCAGCTTCGTCCCGGAAGGCAGCGGCGAATTTGCCGCCGGTAAAGGCCGTTTTTATCACCGCGCCGGCCACAGGGGAATATTGCGCGTGCACGTCCAGCACGGAAAGAAAGATCCTCACCACCGGCCTGCCGTCCTCCAGCCCCGTCTTAAGCACTGTCCCGTAGGACGGCGCCAGTATTACCCCGGCCTCCGGCTCAAGGGGGAGAAAGCGCGGCTCGCGGAAAAAGAAAAGCGTAAATCCCGTGAGCAGCAGGGCAAGGACGCCCAGCACAGGCAACAAAAAAGGCGCCGCGTAATACAGGACGGCGGCCAGCGCCAGCGCGGAGCCGCATTCCTTTTTAAGAAGGCGCCGGCCTTCAACAGCCAACGGGAAAAACCCGCGGTTCATGTTTTCCCCCTGCGCTTAAGAGTATCCGGCGCGCTTACCGCAGCCACTTTGGGGGCTTTTTCGCCGTACACGTTTATCACCCGTATGGCGCCCGCCCCGCGGCCGGCCAGTTCAGCGGAAATTTCACGGCTTGCCGCCCCCAGCTCTTCGGGCCGCACATAGACCTCCCGGCACGGCGCGGCGGCCGGACAAGGCCCCAGCTGGCAGTAGACGCAATCGAAGGTGCAGATCTTCTCCGGTTGTGAAATAGGGTCTATACCAAGCGACGCACCCAGCCGCCAGGAGCCCACCGGGCCATAGCAGTACTTTAGACCTTTCACGCAACCGCTCCGGCGGCGGACTTGCGCGCCCAGGCCGCGGCCAGTTTAAGCGCATCTTTCTCCGGCAGGCAGACGCAGACCTGCCCCTGCAGCCCCGCCGTCCTTATGGCCTTGGAACAGCCGAGCGCCAAGGTAGGCGTCCTGCTGTTCATGGCTTCGGCGGCCCCTTCGGAACAGAAGCTCATGACGCCGTTGAATTTGCAGTTCAGTTTTTTACCTGAGACCGAGGACCAGACCTGGGCCATTTCTGACGCGGATTCCAACAGCATAAACGACAGGTACAGGTCCGCTCTGGAATCCGGAGCATTAAAGCTCAGGTATTGCGGGCTGAAGGCCAGGCGGGGTTTGCCGCCCACCGCGGCCTGCGGGTTTATCAGCGGATGGAGCCGCCCGGGGATAAAGCTGCCCAGCACCGGGGTTTTCGCCCCGGGAAAGTTGAAAGCGTATTTAAGCCCGCCGCAGGGAATATCCGAGACCTTCAGCAGGGACGAAACCGTAATGGCTCCCGCCGCCGCTGAGCAGAATGCTTCCGGTGCGGAAACCTTCATCCCGCGGGGTTTTTCCTTATGGAAGCCTACCGCCACCCAATGCGCCCCGGTCAGCTCCATAAGAAGCGCCCTGACTTCGCTGTTGCTCATCGTCTTCATAATTCCTCCTTAAATTATACTGCGGCCCTGGCCCGCGCGGTCTTTTTATTTTTTCAGGTATTCCTCTACGGCCTCGCGCACCGACTTCGTACCGGAAATTCCGGTTATTCCTTTTATCCCGGCCGCCTCCAGCGCGGTTTTTGCATTGGGCCCCAGGTCACCGGTCAGCACCAGCTCCGCGCCCTTAGCACGGCCTCCGGGCCCGCCCCGCCCTGCATATTCTCCGCGGCGTTCAGAACAGGGGTAAAACCCATGTTCTCGCTGTCCACTATCACGAAATAGGGCGCCCGCCCGAAACGCTCGCTAACCTTAGCTTCCATCGAACCACCCATCGCTGAAACACAGATTTTCATCTTTCTCTCCTTTAACCCGGCTAATGATGATGCATCGCGAACAAAGCTATGGTCGCCACTCCCGCCAAGCCGAGCAGGAACTGCACCGCCGGGCGCCCCTGCCCGGGATGCCTGTGCGCAGCTGGTATCAGGTCGGCCAGCGCTATATAGATGAAACTGGCGGCAGAAACGGCCATCACATAAGGCAGCGCCTGCCTGAAATAAGAGAGCGCATAGTAAGCGCCGAATGCCCCCGGCAGCGTGGTCAGCGAGGACCCGATATTGGCGGCAAAGGCTTTTTTGCGGGACCAGCCGGACGACAGCATAATAGCGAAGTCGCCGGTTTCCTGCGGTATTTCATGCGCCACAACTGCCAGGGTCGAGCTGACGGCCAGCCCCGGGGAAACCAGCATGGCCGAGCCTATCAGCACCCCGTCCATAAAATTGTGCAGGGCATCGCCAATAACTATCAGGGTCCCGGCGGAAGAATGCAGTTCGCAATGCTCCTTGTGACAATGCCGCCATAGCAGCGTTTTTTCAAGACCCAGGAAAAAGAAGATACCGCCCAGGACCGCGGCCAGCACGGCCGGGACCGGCGCGGAAACCAGCGCATTAGGCAGCAGGCCCAGGAAAGCCGCGCCCAACAGCGTGCCGGTGGCATAACTCACAAGGCAGGGCACCAGGCTGTTACGCGTCTTCTCCGGGAAAAAGAGAAATATTCCCGTGGCGCACACGCTCAACACGCTGCCGGCAAGACTGAGAATAAGCAGTTTAAATTCAATCATGGTTTACACAGATGATTGCCGAGGGCGCGGTAGAAAGCCACCGCTGCCAGGATAGGGCAATGCTTGTGATCCTCCGGCACCTGGCCCAGCGTTTTAAGGATCAGCCCCGGGGAAACGAAAAAAGCCTCGGAAAGGGGACGCTGATCCGCATAGAAGGCCACTATCACTACCGCGTCCACCCCTCCCAGGGAGGCCAGCACCGGGCAGCCTACCCCCGGGGAACCGTCCAGCAAAAGGAACTTCGCGCCGGAAGCCGGGGCCAAAACCTTCACGGCCTTTATGAGACGCACCGGGCTGGGCTCTCCGATATTCATGATTCCGTCTGCAAAGAACAGGCCCCCGGCGCGGCCGCGGCGGATCTTGCCTGCGGGGTGAGGGGCTTCTGTTATGGCTTTTTCAGGGCAGGCCAGGACACAGCCGCCGCAGCTGTGGCACAGATGTTCAAAGAGAAAGGGTTTGCCGTTAAATAGCTTTATGGCATTATATTCGCAGACCTGCTGGCAGCGCCCGCGCCCCTTGCACTTGGCCGCGTCTATGACCGGCACCGGCACGCTGAAGTCCGTTTCCGACTCGATTACGGGCTCAAGAAAGATGGCGCAGTTGGGTTCCTCAACGTCGCAATCCAGCAGGGCGGCCCGGGGCCCCAGCGCCTGCGCCAATGCGCAGGCCAGGCTGGTCTTCCCCGTGCCCCCCTTGCCGCTTGCGACAGCTAGTTGCATGTATCAATGCCCGCAATTCCCATCCTGGCCATGGTCTTTGCAGGGGTCTATGCCGCCTAGGGCGCTGGCCAGCAGTTCCTTCACGGCGTCCTCCGCCTTGCCGCAATAACCGAAGATCGGCACATTGGCGGCCGCGAACTTGTTCTGCGCTCCCATGCCCATGCCGCCGGCGATAACATGTGTAATGCCGTATTTAAGTATCTCCGTCACGGCGGTGCAGCCGCCGCCGCCGTGCACGGCCGTATTAGCCACAACCTTTGAGCCGGTCACCTTTTTTCCGTCGCTTTCCACGATTAGGAAATGGCTGCACTGTCCGAAATGCGCGCAGACCCCGCTTTTCATTCCCTGGTCGTCGTTGAGTGTTATTCCTATTTTCATTTTTTCTCCCGGTTGAACCGCGGACGGAGAAACCCCCCGTCCGCAGCGTTTTATTTGCTTTGTCCCCGTCTTGTATCTTTCAAAAGACCTTCCCTGCTGCCCCACCCGGACTTTTGCCCTCTCCCGGCGCAGGCCGGGCATAAGCCGCAGAACTGTATCACGTGGCCGATTATCCTGAACCCGTACTTTTTGGTCAGTTCCTGTTCGGTCCTGCGCAGAAGCTGCGTTTCTTCTTTTATAAAGTCCTTATAATCCACAATCTTATGACAGGAGGTGCAGACCAGGTGATGGTGATGCCCCTTAGCCGAGGGCCCCTCGGCGAATTCATAGCGTGCCTTGTCGTCACCGGTATCGAACTTGCTGACCATGCCCAGATCGGTCATCAGTTCCAGCGTCCTGTACACGGTAGCCAGGCCCAGGTTCGGGTAACGGCGGCTGGCGGCTTTAAAAACCTCTTCCGCAGTGAGATGTTCCCCCCGCTCGCTCAGGACGTCCAGAACAGCATGCCTGGCCGGGGTAATGCGGCGGCCCTGGCCGCGTATTTTGCGGCAGCAGCAGTCGGGGTCGTGGTCTTTGCGCTTAGGCATAACTATTGAGAACTATTCTCAATTATACCCTTTCCTTTAAGCGCTGTCAAATACCCGCACGAATGCCTCCCGGACTTTCGGGAACATTCTTAAAAATAGGTGATTTTGCTTAATTAAAAACCTGCGCTAACGGGATCTTTACCTTGTTAAAAGAACCAGGTGGCTTGCAGCCTGTTCGTTCTTTATTTCTCTGACTATATTGAGACCGGCTTCGGCTGCCAGTCCGCGGAGCCCGCCGTGGCTCACAAAATTCCCGTAACTTGCGTAGTGCCCGGGGCCGGCGGCGAACTCCACCATTTCCGCCAGCGCTCCCCGGAAACCTCCCGGGGTCGGAACAAGGTAGTCGCCAAGGATGACTTTATCCGCGGCCCGCACCGCCGCAAGCAGCAGTTTTACCCGTTCCGGCTCCCCTACTTCGTGCAGCACATAGGTCATAACCGCGTAATCGTAATGTTCTTTGCCGCCGGAAAGGACGGCCTCCGCGCCGGCGTGCCGGAAAGAAATATTGCCGGTTAATTTTCTGGAGAGCAGCAGGTTCGCCCTGGCGATATTGCGCCTGGAGAGGTCTATGCCCAGCACGGAGCGGTATTTGCCGGCCGCGGAAAAAGAAAAGCGACCCGTACCACAGCCGATATCTATCACCTTGGAGCCCGGCTCCATAAGCTCCAGGATCTGCCCGAACAACCCGTCCTGGTGCGGCGCTATCAGAACATCATAGAGCCAGCCGTCATACCAATGGTCCTTGTTGTCCTTCAAGATCGCGCCCCCGGCTTTTTATCCATTATCGCTTCTAAAGATTACGCAAAAACCTCCGCAATAACGCTTCTTACATCTTTTGTCGTTTGAATACTGGTAGTAGCTTTCACCACTTTGCCGTTGCGGTAATAAACAGTGAACGGCAGCCCCCTAAAATCCCGGCATTCCGGCAAAGCCTTGATTATTTCAGCGGTGGAACTGTCAAAATCCATACATGCGTATCCGCCAGTTGACCCTATCCCGGACGGCCCCCTTGGGGAGAATGTCCGGCGGCCCTGGCATAGAGGGCTGCTTGCGTAGGTCCCTTTCCCTTCCCTGCGATTCCCAGCATGTTCTCCATAACGGTCCCAGCCGTAACGGAGAAGATGTAGCCACACTTGGCACACTTCCGCCCCTCGGGTCGGTCCTTGCGGGGGTAGGTCGTGTCAAACCCGCACTTGGGGCAGACAGGCTTCCCATCCGGCCAGCGGGAGTCGATTACAAACTGGACGCACGCTCGCTCTTCCGAAAACATTCGGAAGAATTCGGGGAGGGACTGGAGAAAGCCGGGACGCGCCATTACCACAGCGAGGATACAACATACAGAGGGGCAGGGGTCAACTGGCGGATACGCATGTAAGGTAAATAGACGCTGACGGCGGGCTTTTACGCGCGGTGTTCCGGCAGCACAAGGAGATCCATGAAGATCAAGAACAAATGCCGGGAAGCGGCTCGGACCCTGGCCGGGAGGCTGGCGGCGATAGCGCATCCTTCGCGTTTCCTGATAGTCTGCCTGCTTTCAGAAAGGGAAATGTTCGTGCAGGAGATCCTGGAATACCTGGGCACCACCAAAGGCAATATTTCCCAGCATCTCAGCATCCTGTCCTACAAAGGATTTATCGCCGGAAGGAAAGACGGGAACAAGGTCTTCTATTCGATAAAAGACGAAAAAATAGAAATCCTGATAAAGGAACTGAAAAAGATATATTGCCCGGATTTCAGAATAAAACTATAAGGTTCTATTCCCGCGGCGCTGGGCGGTGAACCCTGGCGCAGGCGCGGCAGAAGGGACAATTCAGCGTTTAAACGGTGATGAGCCTGTCGGAGTCGCGCACTATCTCGTAATGGTCCTTCAGGGTGGACAAAGGGCAGATCTCGGAGCCGCCGGAATTGCGGATCTTGAGACAGGTGCCGCAGGCCAGGAATTTTCCCCCGGCGGCCAGGAATTTCTCAGCCTCCGCCTTCACGTTGAACCGGGTGTCCTCTATTTTGTCTATCTCCACGCCGCGGCCGGACAGGAAGATCTTCACCTCGTCGCCCTGCTTTACGGCGTAAAGCGCCAGGCGCAGCGCGTTAAAAACGGTTTCGGGTTCGGTCTGGGTTATAACTATGCCAAGTTTCATATTTTCTCCTTTTGATACGCGGCCTGTATGGAAGCCACGGCGCACATGTCTATTATATCTTCAGCGGAACAGCCGCGGGAAAGGTCGTTGACGGGCGGGTTCAGCCCCAGCACTACCGGGCCTATGGCTTTGGCCCCGGCCAGCCGCTCGGCCAGCTTATAGGCGATATTGCCGCTGTTGAGGTCCGGGAAAACCAGCACATTGGCGCGGCCGGCCACAGCGCTGCCCGGGGCTTTTTTCTCCCCTATCCACGGCACCAGCGCCGCATCGGCCTGCAATTCGCCATCTATGATGAGGCCCGGGAATTTTTTTGGGCCAGCTCCAGGGCCTGCCTCACTTTCAGCACCGCCGGGGACTCAGCGCTTCCCTTGGTAGAGAAGGAAAGCAGGGCAACCCTCGGTTCCAGCTCAAGCAGCTCCTTTGCCGCCCTGGCGGCGGCGCCGGCTACGGCGGCCAGCATCGGGGGAGCCGGCTCCGGGTTCATGCCGCAGTCGGCGAAGCCCAGCCTGCCGGAGTCACCGTAGAATTTATCCGGGACCTCCATAAAGAAACAGCTGACCACCGGCGCTATGCCCGGATAAAGCCTGCGCAGTTCCAGCGCCGGACGCAGCACCTCCGCTGTGGCGCTGGCCGCGCCGGCCACCATGGCATCGGCCAGGCCGGCATGAAGCATGGCGGCGGCCAGGCTAAGCCGGTTTTCCATAAGCGGCAGAGCCGACTCCTCGCTCATGCCTTTTATGGCGGCCCATTTCCGCGCGCAGGCGGTCCTTAACGCGGCATCTTCGGGGTCGAAAACGCCGCCAAGGCCCTCCAAAGGACCGGCAAGCGTCCTTTCCGAGGAATTCAACAACAGGAAAGGCCGGCAAGACCCCTTGGGCGGCGGCTTTAAGGGCGGCCTCGCGCACCCTGGGATCAAAACCCTCGGGCAAAAGCACGCGCGCCGGATCTCTCACTGCTCTTTTCCGCAGATATTCGGATATTTCCATAAACAGGAGGGACCGCCCCGGGGAATTTCTTATTGAACAGAGTTTACCGCGGCGTCTCTTTTTATAAACCTGGCTTCGGCGGAAACTTTCAGCTTCCCGTCCTGCCGCAATTCGGATTTGAGCACGTAAAGCGGCGGGTGTTCAAATTCTATCCAGGCTTTCAGGCCGGCCGCGCGGCCTGTTTTTACCGGGGTTCTATACCTGACGCTCAGCTTCCCGGTAAGAGCCGCTATGCCCGCGGAAAACAGGCAGTTAGTCATAGCGCTGTCCAGCATAAAGGCGGCCGCCCCGCCGTGCAGCAGGCCGTCATAGCCCGAAAGCTCTTTAGCGCAAAAAACCGACGCGGCAACCGAACCATCCGGCTGCCGGAGGAATTTAAGATGAAGCCCGGCCGGATTGGCCCCCCCGCAAGCCATGCAGAAGGAATGCCGGTAGTGGTTCACGTATTTTTTACCGTCGCCTTCGGCTTTCATTGCCCCCCTCCACGCGGCCCCGGAAACTCTTTTTTCGCCGGGCCGCCCTCTATCTTCAGCGCCTTGCCGTTGACAACGGCGTCGGCCAGCTTGCGGCGCGCGGAAGCGAGTATGCCGCCGAAGGTCTGCCTGGAGATCTTCATGGCGGCCGCGGCCGCGGCCTGGTCTTTCCCGTCGAGCTCGGCGTATTTGAGCGCCTGGAATTCATCCAGCCGCAAAGCCGTTTCTTCCAGCCCGCAAAGCGGCACCGCCCGCGGCTTGAAATAATACGCCCGCGGCTCGGCAACCACCTTCCTGCATTTAAAAGGACGCGCCATAGTTGTTGGCATATGCCAACAATTCAATCTTATAAACTTGCGCGGCCGCGGTCAAACCGCCGCCCGCGGCCGGCTATGCGGCAAGGGGATCAGAGATCTTTTTCAGCGCGGCGCGGGCGCGGAACAGGCGGGTCTTGAAGGCCGGCACGGTTATCTTCAATACTTTGGCGGCTTCTTCCATGCTGAGGCCCTGGATATCGGCCAGTGTTATGGCCAGGCGCTGGTCCACAGAAAGTTTCGCAAGGGCCTTTGCCACGCTTTCAGAAAGTTCCTTCCTGGCCGATTCATCGGGCTGGGCTATATCCTCCAATCCCCGCAGACCTTCCATACTCACCAGCTTTTCCGTCTTCTTCTTGCGGAACTTCATCCAGCAGTTATTGGCCGCTATGCGGTAAAGCCAGGTGCCGAAAGCGGACTTACCCTTGAATTTGGAGATGTTCTTGAAAGCCGAAATAAAGGTTTCCTGGTATACGTCGTCGGCCTCGGACCTGAGCCCGGCGCAGACATAATGGGCCAGCCCGTAGATCTTTTCCTGGTATTTGTTCACCAGCAGCCCGAAACTGGCCGTATCGCCGGCTTTCGCTTTTTCAATGAGCTCCGCGTCTTTTTTATCCATAAGGCCTGTACAGATTGTATATAAAACGCGCCGGGACAGGGGGGACTGGTGCGCGCGCGAAAATTTACTACAATTCTGGAAATCCCGTTCGCAGGTTTATTTCAGGTGAATTGCATATGACCCCCCTTATACCTTTAGGAGCGCTGCCGGCCGGCATAGTAATGCTTGTAGCGGGGTTGATAAAGCGCGGCAGCGCCAATGCCTTCAAGTCCATCCCGTGTTCACCGATAGCCGGGCTGAAGGGCGGCGAACGGCTTTTCATCACCGGGAAAGCCACCGCCCCGGTGCATACCCGCGCGCCCGTATCCGGAGACTCCTGCGTCTTCTACACCGAGGCGGTCGACCGGACCTACAGGAGACATCAGATCGGCTCCAGTCTTAACGAGCGCCACACGGAACGCGTCAATACCCGGGCCTACGGCGGTTTTTTTGTGCGCGACGGGTCCGGCACGGCCCTGGTGGTTCCCCATTACGACGTCTTGGACCTGACCAAACCGGCTACGGTAAAGGACGACAGCCTGTCGGACATGAGCGGAAGCACCCGGCGCACCGAGAGGCTGATACTGGAGGGAGACGCGGTGACAGTGCTGGGCACTCCGCGCAACCTGGGCGATTTCATGCGGTATCTGCGCGCCAATTCCGGGCTGGACATGCCGGCGCCTTTCGTGGAACAGCTGCTGAAAATGGAAAAAGAGGAGGCAGGCGCCTCCCTGCAGTGCTTTTTCGGACAGGGAGTGGAACGCGTTTCGGACGTGGAACATACCGCTTATGTGGCCGGAACGGCGAACTCCGCCGCTTTTCTTTTAAAGCTGGGCGCCATCCTGGCCGCTTCGGGCCTGGCTTTCCTGCTGTACATTCTTAAAAGCGCCGCCCCCTCCCAGGACTTCTGAGAACCGCCACCCCGGGGCGCGGTCTTTGCCGCGGACACTTTCGCCACCAGAGAATTGTTCCTGCGCGAATCGGGGGAATGCGGGTGGCCCGCACAAAGGACCTTGCTTACCGGGCACTTGTTCTCTGAAGTTTTTTTGCGGCCTTTTTCGGGGCCGGCTTCAGGCGCCGCAGCTCTTTCCGGAGTTCGCGCTTAACCGCCTTATCGGTGGCGATCTTTAAAGCCTTTTCATAATTTTCCGCTGCCGAGGGGATATCCCCGGCTTTCTCAAAACAATAAGCCGCGCCGCGATAAGCGTTCACCGCGTATTTATTAAAGAGCTCCATCTTTTCCGCCTGGTAGGTCGCGGTCAGATAATAGCCCTGCGCCCCGTCAAGATCCTTCAGTTTCAGGTTCAGCCAGCCCAGCCGCTCGTATACATACACTTTGCGGGGGTCTTCCCCATTGAGGGACACCAGGGATTTGGTAAATTCCCGCATCGCGCTCGAATATTGTTTTTTAGTCAGATACTTCTCCGCCCGCGCCACGCAATCTTTATACACGGGCATCCCTCCTCTTTTCCCCGGGGGAGCGCCGTAGTCCCCGCCGCCCCGGGAAGGGGGGCCGCCTTCGCGCTCTTCCCCGTCCCCCTCTTCATAACGGCCCCCGGGGCCGTACTGTTCCCCCATTTCGTCCTGCCCGCCGTCTTCATCCCAGCCGGGAGGGCCGCCGCCCTGGGCGGACAGAAAGCCCGGACCACCTGCCAGGGCGCAGCCCAGTACCGCAAGAAACAATATCGTTTTTTTCATGGATCCTCTGAGGCGGCCGCGCGGCACAGATTCGCAGCAAAACTCCAGGGGTCTTCTCCTGCAAGTTGCCCGTCAACCGGAGGTTTCTTTGTTCCCCTGCCGCTGTGCGCCGATGAATTAACACAGGCGCCCGCTTTTAGTATTATAGCGGTAGGAAAAGACTTTTTGCAAGAGCTGGAGCGGACAGGGACCGCCGCTTTGATCCGGAAAACGGTTCTTTCGGGGAGGGCGCCGGCTGTTTATTTAACGGGCTTTTCCACGGACACTTTCGCCACCAGCGGGTTTTTGCGCACCTGGCCGAGGCTGCCCTCAAGCATCCAGCCCATTATGCAGATGGTTTTGGCGTTCCTGTAGCGGCAGATCCTTTCCCCGGACATTTTAAACCCGGCCGAGGCACCGAGCTGGCTCAAAAGCCCCGCATAATCGCTCTTTTTCACCATTACGCTGACATAAACATATTTCCCGGTCTTGGCGGGAGAAGCGACGGCGTCGCGCAGAGCGCTGGAGGTCTTAAGGCCGCTGCCGGGCTTAAGGTAGCCGTAGGAGGTTTCCACGAATTCCTGGAAGCCGGGGTCGGAGTAGACAGCGGAGCCGGAGAGCTGCTCGTTCTGGGCGGAAGCGGCCTGCGCGGACATAGTTCCCAGGGCCAGCCAGACCGCCGCCGCTATTATCGTCTTCTTGTTCATATTTCCTCCCGGCCGCTCTGGTTTAGTGTATTGCCTTGTAAGAACCGTGTAATACATTGTATCTTGCGGCGCGCCGGCTGTCATGGGCCTTTAGTCCCGGTCGGACCCGGGTCCTTTTCCAGCCCCCCCGAAAAGGTCCCCGGCAAGGCCAGGCCCCCGTACTGCGCTTGGCCGCTATAAGGGCGTCGGAACTCCGGTTTGCAAACAGGGAGAGACTACCGCTATAATTAAGGCTCCGCGGCAGGGCCGCGGGACCTATGATATCCGATGAACGCCTGCTTGATCTCTGCCGCGCGCTTGAGGCCGCGGTGCGCAGCGGCCTCGCCCTCAGCGACGCCTTTGAGACGCTGGCCAAGTCCCACTCCCATCGCGGCCTGATAGCCTATGCCGCGAAGATGACGGCCCGCGGGACCACTATCCATGAGGCCCTCGCGGCCCGGAAGATCTTCCCACCCGTCTTCATCGCCCTGCTGCGGGCCGGCGAGGAAGGCGGCAAGACGGACGACTTCCTGCACCTCTACGCCGGCTGCCTGGAAGTGCGCATAGAGTTCCGCCGCCGCATACGCCGCGCGCTTATCTACCCCGCCTTCACCGCCCTGCTGGCCGGGGCGCTTTTCCTGGTGATGACCCTCAAGGCCATCCCGATGATAGTCGGGCCGCTGGCGCAGGCCGGGGCCCCGGTTCCGCTGCCTGCGCTCTGGCTGAAGGACCTGGCCGCATACCTGCAGGCCAACTGGCCGCCGGCGCTGTTTGGCGCCATAGCCTGTTTCCTTATATTACGCCGGCTGCTGAGCTCAGGGCCCGCGCGCAAAGCGCGCGCCCTGGCCTGCCACCTGCTGCCGGGCTTCAGGTTCGCCACCATACAGGCGCGGTTCTATAATATTTACACCACCATGTCCTTGCTGCTGAAAGCCGGGCTGCCTCCCAGCGCCATGATAGACGTATTGCTGCAGTTCTCGGAGGACGACCCGCTTACCCGCCGCCGCTTCAGGCGCGCCGAGGCCATGCTGGCCGACGGCGTCACTTTTGCGGCCAGCCTGGACGGCTTTATCCCGAAGGAAGACTTCTGCGCCATGGAGATAGCCGAAAAGACGGGGCGGCTGGAGGAAACGCTGCTGCGCCTGGGCAAAACCCATTATGACCTGCACCTGCACCGGCTCAAGCTGCTTTCCACCTTTTTTACCATCGCCACCACGGCCGCCCTGGCCCCGCTCTGCTTCCTGCTCATATTTTCGCTGATTAAGCCGGTGCTCTCCGCCATCGGCGGCATCACAGAACTCCCGGCGGAAGGCGCCGGCCCGGCGCCGGCCATGCAGCCGCGGCCCGCCCCCGCCGCGCTGCCCAGAACCACTAACTTCTCCGTGAACGCCGACACCGAGACCGCCCTTTTCAACCGGGTACAGGGCGCGAAAATAGCGGAATTCATCAGGGAGCGCGCGGCGCCCAAAACCGCGGAACCGGGGATGCCCGAGCCCCCCGCCGGGCTTTCCGAAGAACCGGCCGGCACGAACGCAGCACCGGCGAAAAAGAAGCTGGGCCCTGTTCCGCGGATAAAAAAAGCCGCTTTCGGGAACATAAATTCCACACCCATACAGCCTTCCGACGTAGGCGGTTCCAGGTAACGCGTCCGAACCCCCGTAACGGCATTTGTTATAATAAAATTCAGCTAAAATAAGGGAGAGCCGCCTTGCAAATAACACTGCCCGGAGCCGGCAAGATAGATTTTGCGCGT
>PEXO01000235.1:14309-18546 GCA_002779045.1 Elusimicrobia bacterium CG08_land_8_20_14_0_20_59_10
TGCGGCTGTATTATGCCTTCGTCACCGGCATCGCGGGCTGGATAGGCGTTTCCTTTTATTCCTACCTGGTCCCCGGCCAGACCGGCGCCGCGCGCAGCATCGGCATACTGGCGCTGCTGTTCCTCAGCTGGGGCATCAACCAGATCTTCAACGATTACTTCGGCCTGCCGGAGGACAGGATAAACGCCCCCCACCGCCCCATGGTGACGGGCGAGCTCCACCCGGAACTGGCCGCCGCCGTCTCGGCCGTGCTGATGCTGGGAGTCATGGTCTTCTCCTGGTTCCTCAATCCCTGGTCGGTCATACCCATAATCCTGGGCGTTCTGCTTAATATCCTTTACGAATATGCCAAGGCCTGGTCGCTCCTGGGCAACCTGATCTTCGGGCTTTCCATAGCCATGTGCACCATTTACGGCTTCCTCGCCTCCGGCCCCGCGCCCTCACCCGCTTTTACCACCAACCGCGTCAGCGTCTTCATCCTGGTCACCGTCATGAACGGCCTGATGACCTACTTCACCTATTTCAAGGATTATACCGGGGACAAGGCCGCGGGCAAGTTCACTTTCATAGTCAGGCACGGCCTGGAAACGGCGCGGATAGCCGGCGTGATAGGCGCCTTCCTTCCCACCATACTCTTCTTCTTCTTCATCTGGATAGACTGGATACCCAAAGGCGACATCCTTTACGCCCAGAACTTTATTTTCTGCGGCGTGATGACCATCTTCCTGCAGTTCTGGACCGCGGCTCTTTACTACCTGCACCCGCTGGGCAAGCGCACCTACTTCAGCCTGGTGACCAATATCCGGGCCTGCGTGGCGGGACAGATAACCCTCATCGCCATTTTCAACGGGACGCTGGCGCTCTACCTCTTCGCCGCCAGCTATGTGTTCATCGGTTTCCTGTTCGACCTTTACAAAGATGCCAGATCCTGACAAGGACCGTTTCCTGGCCGGGGCCGGCCTTTTTTCCCTCTACCTGCGCATAGCGCTGCATGTGGCGGGCCGCTACCTGCTGAGACCGGACCGCTTCGGCTATTCCCCGGCGGCCTTCCTGCGCTTCCTGGTCCGCGCGCTGCGCCTGCTGCTGGTCTTCCGCGACAATAAACCCGTCAGGGTGCCCGGCGGCTGGAAGATAGACCTCTACCTGCCCGCCTACCCGTCCCGGGCCTTCTTCAGCGCGCTGGAATCCAAACTGCTGGTTTCCCCGCCCCTGCCGCTAACGGTGGTTTTTTCCACCACCAAGGCCTGCTCTTATAAATGCGCGCACTGCTACCAGCGCAAAGACTCGGGCGAAGACCTGCCCGAAGAGCTTTTGCTGAAGACGGCGCGCGAAATGCAGGACCTGGGCGTGGCCATGTTCGACATAGAGGGCGGCGAGCCGCTGCTGCGCCTGCCGCGCCTGCTTGACCTGCTGCGCGCCCTGGACGACCGCTCCGAACTGTGGCTGAACACCACCGGGGCGGGGCTTAACCCGGAAATTATCGCGCAGCTTAAAGCCGCGCGCCTTTTCGGGGTCATGATCTCCATCCATTCCCCCGATACCGCCACTCACGACGCCCTTACCGGGATACCGGGCTCCTTTGAGACGGCCTGCGCGGCCGCGCGCGCCTGCCGCAAGGCGGGCCTGGTGACGGCGGTCAACAGCGTGCTCTCCGAACAGGAGATCACCGGCGGCAGGCTGGCGCAGCTCATGGACCTTACCCGGGAGCTGGACGCCGACTTCGTGCAGCTCATCCACCCCAAGCCGGCGGGCATGTGGCTGGGCCGCAGGGAGAACATGCAGCGCGACCCCGCCGTGATAGCCTATATCCGCCGCCTCCACCGGCAGTACAATACCAGCACGGACGGCCACCCCTGCCTTGTGTCCCAGGTGCTGGAAGAAGCGCCCGGCAGGCTGGGCTGCACCTCCGGCGCCGTGGACCGCTTCTACCTGAACGCCTGCGGCGAGGTCCAGCCCTGCGAATTCCTAAATCTCTCCTTCGGCAATGTGCGCGAAGAACCGTTCAAAGCTATCCTCGAAAGGATGCGCTCTTATTTCCGGGTACCCTGCTCGGACTGGCTCTGCTGCACGCAGTCCGCGGAGATAGACCGGCTGTTCCATGAGCATAATCTGGCCAGGACCCCGCTGCCCTGGGCCGTGACGAAGACCCTGGTAGAGAAATGGGACCGGGGCGCGCCCACGCCGCTTTACAAGAAACTTGGCATCTACAAAAAATGAAGGCTCTGCTGATAATGAACCCGGGCTCCCGCTCCGGCAGGGGAAAAAAGTCATGGGCTTCTATCGAATCCCGGCTGCGCGAAGCGGGGGCCGATCTGCGCTGCGCGCATACCGGCGGGCCGGATGACGCCTGCAAGCTGGCGCGCGCGGCCGCGGACCGCGATACCATAGTGGCCGTCGGCGGCGACGGCACCATCAACGGCGTGCTGGACGGCCTGCTCCAGTCCCGCAGGACGGACATACGCATGGGCGTTATCTATACCGGCACCAGCCCCGACTTCTGCCGCTTCAACAATATCCCCACTAAGCCCGAAGCCGCCATGCGCACGCTGCTGGCCGGGCATTCTTCCCCCCGTGACGCGGCGCGCATAAATTACCGCGATAGTTCCGGCAACATCGTGACCGCTCACTTCGCCTGCAGCTGCAATATCGGCCTGGGCGCGGCCGTGGCGCGCCGGGCCAATAGTACGCGGCGCTACCTGGGCGACGCCTGCGGCACGGGGCTGGCGGTACTGCGCGCCCTGGCCGCGAAAGAACCGGCGGACCTGGAACTGGAGCTGGACGGCGAGAAGCTGACGCTGCCGGCCGCGGATAACCTGACCGTGGCGAAGAACCCGTATATCGCCTCCGGGCTAAAACTCAAACTTGATTTGGCCCCGGCCGACGGGCGGCTCTGGGCGCTGGGTGTGCATAATAAAAGCCGGGCGGGCCTGCTGGCCCTGGTGCCGGGGTTTTATTCCGGAGAGGTGGTATCGGCCCCCGGCGTTTTCCTGCGCGGCTGCCACCGGCTAAAGGTCCGGGCTTCCGTCCCCCGGGAAGTGGAATTCGACGGCGACCCGCGCGGCTTCCTGCCGGCGGAGATAGAGCTGCTCCCGAAGGCGTTCGAGCTGATAAGCGACCCGCTATGAACGAACAGGACCTGATAAGCCGGCTGGCCGCGCAGTTCCCGCGCAGCCCCCGGCAGTCAAATACTCTTTTCGGCTGCGACGCCGAGATATTGAAGCTCGGCGCAGAGCGCTGGTGCCTGACCATGGACGAATTCTCCCCGGAAGAGGACCTTTTTACCTGCGAATCCCCCGAAAGGCTGGGGGCGAACCTGGCCGTGGCCACCCTGAGCGACCTGCTGGCCTGCGGGGCGCGGCCGGAATTCTTCATGCAGAGCCTCGTGCTGCCGAAGGCCGCCAAACCCGCTTTCGCCGACGGGGTGACCGCCGGGATAAAGCGGATTTTGTCCGCGGCCGGCTGCCATCTTTGCGGCGGCGACCTGGGCAGCGCAAAGAACTGGCGCTTCACCGGCTTCGCCATGGGCCGGGCCTCTAAAGGCGGGCCGCTTACCCATAAACTGAGTACCGGGGAATATACACTGTGGGTGACCGGGCAGCTGGGCGACGCCAATTTCGCCGCCTTCAAAGGCCTGCCAACCCCGGCCTTCGAGCTGCGGCTGGCCGAAGCGAAAGCGCTGCGGCCCCATGCCGCCGCCTGCATAGATACCAGCGGCGGGCTTATAGACGCGCTCTGGCTGCTGAGCGGGCAGAACCCCCGGCTGCGCTTCGAGCTGGACCTGGCGCTGGTGCCTTTCGCCCGGGAGCTCTCCGGGGACGCAAAGAGAACCGGCATACCGGCCGGGGCCTTCCTGCTGGGAGGCGCGGGCGAATATGAGCTCCTCTTCGCCCTGCCGACCGATATTGCGGCCGGAGCACTGCAAAAAATAAAAAAAGCCGGCGCCACCCGCATAGGCGGGGCTTATCCGAGTAAGGAACCCGGACTCTTTTTCCTGCGCGGCGGCTCACCCTTGTCAAAAATGCAAAAGGCGCCGCCCTGCCCGCGCGAATTCGCGGCCATGAAGGCTTATACCAGCGCCGTCCTCGCGGCCGCCCGGGAACTGTTCGGGAAATAAATAGTATGGCCCTCTTATTCGAACCCCTGCACCTGAAGAACATAACCCTTAAGAACCGCATTCTCCGCTCAGCCACCTACGAGGGCCTGGGCGACGCCGCCGGTTTCCCGCAGCCGCCGCTGG
>PEXO01000067.1 GCA_002779045.1 Elusimicrobia bacterium CG08_land_8_20_14_0_20_59_10
GTAACTGAGGCCGCTTTTCCGAATCACTTTTATTATAACATTTTAGCCTTTCCGCCTTTGCAACTTCCGGACATCTTTCTCATTTGCACATTCGCCCCGTTCTCCGGCCTCCGGTACGCCGCGTTTCGGCGGAATGTTGTCCAGTCTCAGGTCCGGCAAAACAATCCGATCCTTCAGCCGGTAACTCTTGCCTTGAAAGATCACTATCTTTGCAGCTTCAAACATCCGGTCTATTGCCGCGCTCGCCAGCACGGGGTCGGCAAAAACTTCACCCCACTCCTCTATATCGCGGTTGGAAGTTAGGATCATCGCCGAATTCAGTTTCCGCCTGTCCAGCAAGTCAAAAACCTCTTCCGACACTTCCCTACTCATGGATACCACGCCCCAGTCGTCTATTATCCATAACTGCGCCGATAGAATGCGCCGGAACAGGCTGACCAGTGTGTTGCGGGCGCGCGCGAATTCTATTTCCGCTATCAGCTTCTTGACGCTCGTACAGTAAACCCTTAAGCCCTCCTTCGCGGCCTTAAGTCCCAAACCCAGCGCCAAATGCGTCTTCCCTGTTCCGGTCTGCCCTAGAAACAACGCTATCCCGCGCCGCTTAATCAACTCAAGGTCCGATAGTTCATCTATCGCCGCCCTGTCCAGCTTGCGGTTGAATCCCCAGTCAAAACCCTCTATGGTTTTTATCTCGGGGAATTCCGCGTTCTCTATGCGGCGCGTTACCGCGCGCTCCCGCCGCGCATCCAGCTCACGCTCAAGCAACTCGGCTACCCAGCCAAGGTCCACCGCCGCCCCGTGGCTGGCCAGCACTTCTTCAACCTCCCGCGCCGCCGCTGATAAGTGCAGCGACTTCAACTGCGTCTTTACGGTTTCTATGTTCATGCGTGTCCGTCCTCTTTGTGCAGCCCTTCCGTGGGCAGCAGATTTTTATACTCGGCCAATGACCGCGTGTATTTATGGCCGCTGGCCGGCGCCGGAGTGTCGCGGCGGCGCGTGCCAGGTATTGTTATTTGGCTAAAAAGCGATGCGGGGTGAGCGGGGCAGGTCTGATGAAACAGTTGAAAATGAGTTCCGGCGGCATTACGCG
>PEXO01000082.1 GCA_002779045.1 Elusimicrobia bacterium CG08_land_8_20_14_0_20_59_10
ATAGGGCGCCAGGCCCTTAAGCACGGCCGCGTTGGTAACACTTTTGCGGATATCGAATTTAGTCAATACGATCCGCCATTGATTAAAGTCCGCGCCTTTTAACATGGTTATGATTTCCAGCAGATCTACCAGACCGTCAGCGGCTCGGGCGCCCATCTCACATGGCACTAAAATCCAGTCGGCGCAAGCCAGGGCATTGAGCGTCAATGTCCCCAGGGATGGCGGACAATCTATTATCACGAGGTCAAAACTGCGGACCCTGGATAACGCCATGCCCAGCCGCTCCTCGCGGCGCACACCGGCGTAAAGCATCTCCGCGACTCGCGCTAGGCGGATGTTCGCCGGCGCTAGAAATAAATTTTCAGTTACGGGATGGATTATCTTCTCTAGCGTGAGTTTACCACTGGAGGATACATTTGCACGATTTTCTGGCTTCCCACCGATCACTTTCCCGTCGTAGAGCGGCCTCTGCCGCCTCACCGTATAGCGTATATACTAACACAAATATGTGAAGTTGGCATACCGGGCCTCCCACCAGAGATCATCCCCCTATGGCCATACCGCGTTATCTTTCCCCGTTATGCCTATTGACTCACACATGGGATTATGTATATACTAACACTATGGCAAGTCTACAACGTTTTAGTGTTCATGGCTACAGCTATTGGCGCATTGTCGAATCGCGCCGCGTTAACGGGAAGCCCCGCCCCATCGTCATAGCTTACCTCGGCAAAGCTGACGATCTTCTGGCCCGCCTACAATCGACCGAATCATTGCGCCTGCGTTCCCGGTCCCACGGCGCAGTCGCAGCGGTCTACGCCCTCTCCCGTGAACTGGATATCTCCGGAACAATCGACCGTCACCTGGCCGCATCGGGCCGGCGGGATCGACGGCAACCTGTTCATGTTCCAGATACACACAGAGTTCCGGCGCGTCACGACGGGCTGACTGTCGGCCAATCCCTGGAATTAGTAGGGATTGGCCGGACTTGCCACGCGACCAGCAAACGCGGCTTTGCGGAGTGGGCGCGCACGACAACTCTCGGTGAGATTGCACACGTCGATCTTGACTGCCTGACGAGTCAGCACTTTTGGGACCAGATGGATCAAATCCCCGTTGAGGTCCTCGCAGAGGTAGAACGCGAAATTATTGGGCGCGCCG
>PEXO01000013.1 GCA_002779045.1 Elusimicrobia bacterium CG08_land_8_20_14_0_20_59_10
TTAAACATGGCTGCCCTTTAACAGCATGGGCGCTGACCTTTTCAGCTCGCGGAAACCCAGGCGGGAATAAAAAGGGGCGGAGTTGTCCTGCGCTATGAGGCCAATCCAGGTTATGCCGTCGGTTTTCAGGCGTGCGAGCAGGGCCCTGATAATTTTCGACCCGACACCCGACCCGCGTTCACTGGCGGCCACCACTACGTCCTGAATGTAGGCGTCGCCGGCGCCGTCGCTGATGGCCCGGCCCATCCCTGCAAGGCGGCCGCCGCGCTGCGCCAGCAGGAAGCAGTGGCTGCCCTTTATAAGGCGCGCCAGGCCGCGCGGGGTATCCGAGGGGCGCCACCAGCCCTGTGCGCGGTAAAGTGTTATAATCCGTTTAAGGCCGGCGGGATCGGTCTTTTTGATGAAACGCAGCTGCAGGCGATCAGGCATAGCCTAATCATAACAATCTTCCCGCCGCCCGGCAAATTACGGAGGCAGCATGTTCACCGAAGAGAAGAACGGACTGAAGCTTCTGCGCTTCGACATTTTCAGGGAGGAGCCGGGTCTGCAATGCGCGGTCTCAACGCGGCAGGGAGGGGTCAGCGCCGGGCCTTTCGGCGGGCTGAACCTGGGGGCCGGTCCCCGCGACGACAAGAGAACCCTGGCTAAAAACCTGGCGCTTTTCTGCGGGGCTTTCGGCGCCGATCCCGCTAAAGTGGCCACGATGCGCCAGCGGCATACGGCCAACGTGGTTGTGGTGGATGAGGGGGGCGGGGAGCCCGCGGAGAACACCGACGCTCTCGTTACCGGTAAGCCCTGGGTGCCGCTTATCACCCGTTCCGCCGACTGCGCCCTGACGGCCTTTTACGACAGGGAGCACAGGGCGCTGGCCGTGATGCACAGCGGCTGGCGCGGCGCGCTTATGAATATCTATTCCAGCGTTCTGAACGTGATGCGGCTGCGCTTCGGCACGGAGCCGGGGGACCTGGCCGCCGCGGTCTCGCCTATGATCTCGTCGGCGTATTACCCGGTGCGGGAGGATTTCCTGGAGAAGCTGACGGCTTTCTACCCGGAAGGAGAGCATCTGCGTTTTATTACCGTTAAGGACGGCCTGCATTTTTTCAGCCTGCGCGAACTCCTGCGCTTCCAGCTGGACGTGCTGGGGATAAAGAAGCATGAATTCATGCACTTGTGCACCTACGAGCATAAGGAGCTGTTCTATTCCTGGCGCCGCGACGGCGCCGCCACGGGCCATTTCGCCCTGATGGCGATGCTGAAATAGGGGGTTCGGGACGAGACCGGGGGGAAGGTTATCAAAACGCGCTCGGCCACACCGTGGCCGAGCGCGTTTTGCGTTCCGGTCCCCGTGGCACCCGCGCTACACGTAAGCGCCCCAGAAAGAATCAATTTTTATCCGAGCATGTCCCAGGCTATCTTGAGCAGGAGGGCGGCGCAGATGAGGGCCAGCATGGGGCGGATTATCCACACGCCTTTTTTCAGCGCCAGGCGGGAGCCGGCGTAGTTGCCGGCCATGCCGGCCACGCCCATGGCCAGGCCCAGGGCGATATTTACCCGGCCGAGGGAGAGGAAGGCCGCCAGCGCGGCCAGGTTGGAGGTGAGGTTCAGGAGTTTTGCCAGCGCCGTAGCGCGCAGCAGGTCGAAGCCGCACAGGCGTGTTAAAAGAAGCGCCAGGAAGGTGCCGGTACCCGGCCCGAGCATACCGTCGTAGACGCTTATTGCCAACGAGATGCCCGAGGAGCGCGCCAGCAGCGTGTTCGGAGAATGCTGCCCGCTTGTGTCCGCTAGTCCGAACCGGCGGCGCCACAGCAGGAATATCGCTATCGGCGGCAGCGTAACTATCAGCAGGTAGCGCAGCATTTCGGGAGAGACCAGGGAGATGGCGCGCGCGCCCAGGAAGGACCCGGCGGCGGCCATGAACACCAGGATAAAGAGGAAGTCGGTTTTGAAACGCATCTCTTTGAGCAGTTTGGCGGCCGCTACCAGCGTCCCCATGGAGGAAGAAAGTTTATTGGTGCCCAGCAGGAGGGAAGGGGAAAGGCCGTGGGCCAGGTAAGCCGGCAGGGTTATCAGCCCGCCGCCGCCCGCTATGGCGTCCACAAAACCCGCCAGGAAAACCAGCAGCGTCAGCGGCGCATAAGGATGTGCTGCATAAAGGATTTCCATATTACGCAATTATAACAGTTTCGGCCTGTTCCCCGGTTTGGCTACCCGCTCCGTAATATGTAAAATTAAGTATCTCCGTTAACAAGGCGGTGTATAATATTATGGATAAAGAGGCCAAACTCGAAAAGCTCAAGAACACCATAGAGATCTCCGGCGGCGGAAAGCGCGTGGACCTGCTGCTTAAGAACGCCCGGGTGATAAATACTTTTTCCGGCGATATACACCGTACGCATGTGGCCGTACATGACGGCCGCGTGGTGGGTTTCGGCGACTATAAGGCGGCCCGGATAATGGACCTGAAGGGCGCCTATGTCGCCCCGGGCTTCATAGACGGGCATGTCCATATAGAGAGCTCGATGGTAAAAATACCCGAGTTTGCCCGCGTGGTGCTGCCGCACGGCACCACCAGCGCCGTGATAGACCCGCACGAGATAGCCAATGTGCTGGGCCTGGACGGCATAAAATATATGCTGGCCTCCAGCGAGGACAGCCCCTTAAGCGTTTACGTGATGCTCCCGTCCTGCGTGCCCGCCACGCATTTGGAGACCGCCGGCGCGGAGCTTACCGCGCACGACCTGGGCCTGCTCTTGAACGACGAGCGCGTGCTGGGGATAGGCGAGATGATGGATTATCCCGGCGTGATCTTTCGCAACGAGGAAGTGATGAAGAAGATCTCCATCGCCGGCAACAAGGTGATAGACGGGCATGCCCCGATGCTGAAGGGCAAGCAGCTTTACGCCTATGTCTCCGCCGGCATCCGCTCGGACCATGAATGCACCGACGTGGCCGAGGCGCGCGAGAAGCTGCGCGCCGGCATGTACATAATGATACGCGAAGGCACGGCCGCCAAGAACCTTAAAGGGCTGCTGCCGCTGGTGAATTCGGAGAATTCCCGCAAGTTCATTTTCGTCACCGACGACCGTCACCTGGAGGATATAGCCCGCGAAGGACATATCGACTACCTGGTGCGCACCGCCGTGCGCCTGGGAGTGGAGCCGATACGCGCCATACAGATGGCCACCATAAACACCGCCGAGTATTTCGGCCTGA
This sequence comes from Elusimicrobia bacterium CG08_land_8_20_14_0_20_59_10, assembly GCA_002779045.1. Taxonomy (GTDB): domain Bacteria; phylum Elusimicrobiota; class Elusimicrobia; order Elusimicrobiales; family UBA9959; genus UBA9959. The sequence goes on from PEXO01000013.1 coordinate 3,214, forward strand.
AGAACCTGGGCGCGATAGCCCCCGGCTACGGCGCCGACCTGCTGGTCTTTGACGACCTTAAAAAGCTGAAGATCGCTAAAGTGTTCAAGAGCGGCCGGCTGGTGGCCAAGGCGGGGGAAATAGAGCCGGGCGTTATAAAAGAGTACAAGGGCAAGACCCGCGGCACCGTGAACGTGAGATGGATAGAGCATGAGGATTTCGCCCTGAAGGCGCAGGGGAAATACGCGCGCGTGATGAACGTGATCCCCGACCAGATAGTGACCAGGGCCAGCGTGGAAAAGGTGAAGGCGGACGGCGGGTATGTCTCCTCGGACCTGGAGCACGATATCCTCAAGATAGCCGTGATAGAGCGGCACATGGCCTCCGGCCGCGTGGCGCTGGCGCTGGTGAAGGGCTTCGGCCTGAAGAAGGGCGCCATAGCCTCTTCCGTCTCCCACGATTCTCATAATATCGTGGTGGTGGGAACGCACGACGGGGATATGTACACCGCGGCCGTGCAGGTGGTGAAGATGCAGGGCGGCATAGTGGCCGCCCTCAACGGCCAGGTGCTGGAAGCCCTGCCGCTGCCGGTGGCCGGCCTGATGTCGGACCGCAGCGCTGAGTTCGTGCGCGAAAAGCAGAAGCGCCTTAACGAGATAGCGCGCATGCTGGGCTCGAAGCTTTCCGACCCCTTCATGGCCATGTCTTTCCTTACGCTGCCGCCCATTCCGGAGATCCGCATAACGGACCGCGGGCTGATAGACGCCGTAAAGTTCAAGGTGGTCCCGCTGTTCTGCGGACCGACGGGGAAATGAGGCGCGTTTTACTGACCGCCGTCCTGCTGGCGGCCTGCGTTCCCGCGAATGCCGCGCGGCTGGAGCGCGGCCCTTACCTGGAGAACATGACCTCCAGGATGGTGACGGTCCGCTACCGGGTGGACGCCGCCACCCCTGCCTGGCTTACTTTCGGCGCCGCCCCGGACTGCGAGCGGTTCCAGACCCTGGGCGCAGCGGTAAAGGAAGGAAGGATCGCTCTCTTCGGCCTTACGCCGGATACCACGCATTGCTACCGCCTCTACCTGCCGGCCGACCAGAGCACCGGCGTCTATAAAGCCTTCGAGGGCAATTTCCTTACCTTTCGCGACGAGGATAAGCCGTACTTTTCCTTCCTGGCTCTCGGCGATTCAGGGTCGGGCTCGGAGGAGCAGCTGCAGGTGGCGGAGCAGATGGCTAAATACAGCCCGGACTTCGTGCTGCACCTGGGCGACATTATAGAGTCGGGGCTGGATGCCGACGCCGACGAGCAGTATTTTCAGCCTTATGCGCCGCTGCTTTCGCGGTTGCCTTTCTTCCTTACGCTGGGCAACCATGATTACGGCGCGGATTATAAGACGCTGGCGGGCAGGGGTTTTTTAAGGGCCAATTTTACGCCGTTCCACAGCGTGCCGCTCACCGGCCGGTCGCCGCATTATTATTATTTTGATATCGCGAATGCCCGGTTTATCGTCCTGGATACCAATGATTTCTCCGGAGCCAAGCCGGCCCCCGTGCTTAAGCCGGGGTCCAAGCAGTATAAATGGCTGGAGTATGTCCTTTCCCGGACCAGGAAGCCCTGGAAGTTCGTGGCTGTGCACGCGCCGCTGTATTCTACCGGCTCCCACGGCGCGATAGAGGAACAGTTGACCGCCCTCGAGCCGCTCTTTTTAAAGTACAAGGTGGACCTGGTCCTCCAGGGACACGATCATAATTACGAGCGCACCAAGCCGGTAAAGACCGGCCTTCCCGACCAGGAAGAGGGGATAATCTACCTTACGCTGGGGGGCGGAGGCCGTCCATTATACGCGCAGCGCGTCAAAGAGGACTGGTCCGAGAAATTCCTGTCGGTCCATCATTTCGCCAGTTTCACGGTAGACGACAAGAACCTCAAGCTGACGGTTTACGACAAGGACGGCGAGCCCGTCGATACGCTTGAACTGCAAAAATAGCTTTGCCAATGAGAGCAAAGATTCTTGGAGACGTTTTAGAGGTGAAAATAGCTAAAATCAGGGGCTTGTTGCGGAGGTCGGGTTAAGTGATCTAAGTCTTATGTGGTGGGCAAGACCGGCCAACACCCAATAAAAGGCCGCTCCCAGTGTCATTATAAGCGGTGGAATACACTAAGTCAGAAGGATTTTACTTGAATCCTGTCACAAAAAACTATATATTAGTGTGACAGAGGTTAAGCCTATATGATTTCCAAGACGATTGAAAAGAAAATCATGGAGAAAGTGGTTCGTCGCGGTCGCGGCACCGTGTTTTTCGGCACGGAGTTTCTGGATGCCGGACACCCGGACGCCGTTCGCCAGGCATTGTCTCGCCTTGCTCGTGCGGGTACTATCCGGCGGATCGGAACCGCATTTTACCACTATCCCGCCATCAATGATAAACTCGGCGGCGAGTTGCCTCCTTCCGCTGATGCCGTGGCGCAGGCAGTAGCCCGGCGAACCGGCAGCAGGATAGTGGCAACAGGCGCATTGGCAGCTAATCTGCTTGGGCTCTCCACGCAGGTCCCGGCAAAACGGTCTTACCTGACAAATGGGCCCTCGCGGAGCATAACCGTAGGAGCTTACTCGCTAAACTTCCGGCATGTTTCTCCCAGAA
>PEXO01000081.1:0-856 GCA_002779045.1 Elusimicrobia bacterium CG08_land_8_20_14_0_20_59_10
TGGCCGCGGGGTTCATAATTAAGCTTTCGCTGGATTCCGGCTGGCTTACCCCGGAGAGGCAGGTCGGCCTGGCCGCCATGCTGGGCTTTGCCCTCATTGTCGCGGGCCTGGCCCTGCAGGGGGCGGACCGGGAATACGCGGGCTTCCTGCCGGCGGCCGGGATCATCGTCCTTTACGCCTGCGCCTTTTCGGCGCACCGCATCTATTCCCTTATCCCGTTCGAGAGCGCCGTTTCCCTCGTCTGCCTGGTCTCCGGCCTGTGCATCTGGCTGTACACGCGGATACGCGAGGACCTCTACCCGGTCACGGCGGCGGTCGGCTCCTACCTGGGGCCCGTCATCCTCGGCCTGAACTCGGCTTCCGTGTTCAGCGTGTACTATTACCTGCTCTGCTCCATCGCCTTTTCCGTCATTTCCATCTGGGTGCGCTCGCGCATACTCACGCTGGTGGCGGCCTACCTGGCCATAATGATGACGGCTTTTACCGGGCTGGCGCTGCATGCGGACAAGCTGATAGTAGCCATGCTGGCCCTGAACTTCCTGGTCATTTCCGGCGGGACCTACCTCTATACCTGCCAGCATGCCGCACCCCTGACCGAGAGCGAGTCTGCGGGGTTCCTGCCAGTGCTGCTGTTCTTTTACGCGATGGAATATTATTTCGTGGAGCGCATCGCTCCCGGGCTGGCGCCCTGGCTCTCGCTGGGCTTCGCCGGCCTGCTGCTGGCCCTTTACCTGGGCGCGAAAAAAAGGTTCCCGGAAGGAAAGATGGGGAGCGAGTCCATGATACTGGCTTTCATAAGCGTGGTCTGTTTTCATTCCTTTTACATGGAGCTGCTGCCCGCAGGCGCGCGCCCGTG
>PEXO01000081.1:928-4096 GCA_002779045.1 Elusimicrobia bacterium CG08_land_8_20_14_0_20_59_10
TATCCCGGCACTGGCGGTGATGGCAGTGCTGCTGCTGGAATACCTGTCCATGGCCTCACATATGCTTACCAGCGACGCGCCATCGTGGCTGCTGGTCTCGATGTTCTCCATGGCTTCTCTGTGGACGCTTATCTACTTCAGGGGGGAAGAATTCTCCGGCCGCGGCAATTATCTGCCGCTGCTGGCCGCGGCCCACCTGCTGGCCATCGTGGGCTTCTATAAAATAACTAGGGACAATGGCTCGCTGCAGGTTTCGGCTTCCTGGCTGCTTTATGCCCTGGGCGTTATCGCTTTCTCTTTTTCCCGCAGGGACGCGGTTATGGCCCGCTCCGCCGTGTTCGTATTGGCTTTTGCGGCCGGAAAAGCCCTGCTCTATGATGCGGCCGCCGCACCGACCATTGTGCGCATATTGTGCCTGCTGCTGACCGGCGCCGCCCTTTACGGCGCGGGGTTCTTTCTCAGGAAGATCTCGGCCTGGAACACCGTCAGGCCCGTATAGGGGCGGGAAACAGGCGGCCTTTATTTTGTAAGATATTCGGGAAGCACGATAGGCAGGAGGATAAATTGATGAAGAGAGTATTGCTGACTGTTTTTGTTTGCGCGCTGACCATGCCGGCGCTGGCGCAGGATGCCCCCGTTGCGCCGGCCGTCGTTGTCCCTGCTGACGCCCCGAAGGATACCTCGGGCCTGACCGAGGACCAGAAGGCCCTTTATTTCCTGGGCGAGGCCGTGAGCTCGAAGATAAAGCAGTTCGAGTTCAGCGCCGACGAGTCCAGGATAGTAATAAGAGGCTTTTCCGAATCCCTGTCCGGGAAAGGACTTTCCCTGGACGAGAAGGTTTACGGCCTTAAGCTTAACGAACTGCTGAAGGCCAAACAGGCGGTGCTGCTGGGTAAAGAAAAAGCCAAGGGCAAAGAATTCGTGGAGAAGATGGCAAAGGAAAAAAAGGCCAAGACGCTTCCTTCCGGCGTGGTGTATATCCCCGTTAAAGAAGGTTCCGGCGCCTCCCCGAAGGCCACGGACATGGTGAAGGTGCATTACCACGGCACTTTCCCCGACGGCAAGGTTTTCGACTCCTCTATAGACCGCGGCACCCCCACCGAGTTCCCGCTGGCCGGGGTGATCCCCTGCTGGACCGAGGGCGTGCAGAAGATGAAGGTGGGCGGGAAAGCCAAGCTGGTCTGCCCTTCCGAGACCGCCTACGGCGATATGGGCGCGGGCGGGGCCATCCCCGGCGGCGCCACGCTGGTGTTCGAGGTTGAACTGCTTGAGATACTCAAGGTTCCGGAGGAAGCTTCCGAGCCCAAGGCCGCGGCAAAGCCCGCGGTCAAACCCGCGGCGAAGCCAGCCGCCAAACCGGCGGCTCAACCCGCGAAGAAGAAGTAAGCCGCTTCCGGACCTAATAAAAAACCCCCGTCCGCCTCAGGCGGACGGGGGCTTTTTGTCGGCCGTGCGGCCTATTTCCCGGCGGCGGGTGCGGCCGCGGGCTTTATCACCATGGACAGTATTATGGAGGTCGCCAGGATCCCCAGCACCACGCCCAGCGAGAGCAGGGCGGGGATATGGTAGAAGCCGGAGACCAGCATTTTTACTCCCACATAGAAGAGAATAATGGAGATGCCCAGCTTAAGGTAGCGGAACAGGTCCATTATGGAGGCCAGCAGGAAATACAGCGAGCGCAGCCCCACCACGGCGAATACGTTGGAGGTGTAGACTATGAACTTGTCCCGGGAGACCGCCAGCACGGCGGGGATGGAGTCCACCGCGAAGATGAGGTCGGAAGTCTCCACCACCACCAGCGTGGCGAAAAGGGCCGTGGCATGCCAGCGGCCTTTCTTCACGAAGAAGCTGCCGTCGGCGGTATCCTTGTCTATCGGGATAACCTTCGCGAGCAGCTTCAGGACCGGGTTCTTCCCGGGGTCCATCTCCCCCTCTTTCTGCAGCAGCATTTTAATGGCGGTGAAGATAAGGATTCCGCCGAACACGTAGATGATCCAGTTGAAGGTGTTTATCAGCTTTACGCCGGTGAAGATGAGTACCAGGCGCATAAAGACCGCGCCCAGTATGCCCCAGGTCAGTATCTTCGGCTGGTATTTCCTGGGTATGCCGAAGTAGGCGAAGATCAGGATGAACACGAACATATTGTCCATAGAGAGCGAATACTCTATGACATAGGCCGTGAAGAACTCGATCATTTTTTCCAGGCTCAGCATATAGCCGGTCAACAGGCCGAAAAGCACGGCCACTATTATCCAGAAGACGCAGAGCAGCATGGCCTCTTTGCGGCCTATCTCGTGCGCGCGCCCGGCGGAAAGCTTTATGTCCGCCAGGAAAAGCGCGGCAGCCGTGATGATGAAGACCGTCCACATGATATTACTGGGTTCCATAAGTTATAGATAGATTATATAAAACTCCGGTTTACATTTTTCCCGATATTGACTAGAATTTAGACAATCAGGCGGTCAGGAGGAAAACAATGAACGAAACTTTCGATATAGTGCTGTTGATGGCCCTGCCGGCTTCCGGCAAGTCCGAGGTGAGACGGTTCCTGGCTAACGTGGAGCCGGAGCGCCTTCGCAAGGAATTCCATATCGGGCCCAACCTGCAGCTGGACGACTTCCCCTACGTGCACATGATGCGCCGCGCCGACGACGAACTTGTGAAGCTCGGCAAGGACCGGATCTTCTTCAAGTCGGGCGACAAGCCTTTCATAAACCCTAAGGACTGGGGCACGCTGATACACCTGCTCAACGAGGATTACCGCGACCTGGCGGCGAAGAACGTGCTCAAGGCGGATTCAGCGGCGGAGCTCCTGCTGAAGCGCATAGACGCCGCCGGCGAGAAGGCCCAGATAGCGCCCCGCCTGGCCGGGCTGGACGGGGAAACCCGCCGGAAGACGGCTTCCGCCCTTGAAAAAGAGGCCCGCGCCATGCTCGACGAAAAACATGCCGCCTACCCGGCTTCTTTCGAGGGCAGGACCATAGTGGTCGAGGCCGCACGCGGCGGCCCGGACGGCTCAGCCATGCCGCTGAAAGCGCCGTTCGGCTACGGGTATTCGCTGGGCCAGTTCGCCCCGGAGATCCTCAAGAGGGCCGTTCTGCTTTATGTATGGGTGACCCCGGAAGAAAGCCGCCGCAAGAACACCGCCCGCACCGATCCCAATGACCC
>PEXO01000081.1:4125-5558 GCA_002779045.1 Elusimicrobia bacterium CG08_land_8_20_14_0_20_59_10
TGGACGTGATGCTGGGCGACTATGGCTGCGACGACATGGATTACCTGGAGAAGAATTCCGAGATCCCGGGGACCATAACCATTACGTCGCAAGGGACTAAGTTCCATATCCCGGTGGGCCGCTTCGATAACCGCGTGGACAAGACCAGTTTCCTGCGCGCGGAGAAGAAGGACTGGGACCCGAAGCTGGTGGCCGACGTTACCAGCGGCATAAAGGCCGCCACGGATAAGCTGCACTCGCTGCTGACCGCCGCCGGAAAGTAGCCCGCGGTAATACAGGCCGGCCGTTTAAAGCGGCCAGCCTGTTTTTTTTGTATCATATCGTTTTCCCGCGCGGCGCGAGGCAGGTTAACAGGGGTTGTATACGATGAAAAAAGAACACGAAGCCTGGGGTTCCAGAGTAGGACTTATATTGGCCATGGCGGGCAATGCGGTGGGGCTGGGGAATTTCCTCCGGTTCCCGGCGCAGGCGGTGCAGAACGGAGGGGGAGCCTTCATAATCCCTTACCTGGTCTGCTTCGTGCTGATGGGCCTGCCCCTGCTCTACGTGGAATGGGCCCTGGGCCGCTTCGGCGGCAAGCACGGCAGCCACAGCACGCCCTTCATGTTCGATTCCATGGGCAAGCGCTTCCTGTGGAAATACGCCGGGGTACTGGGCCTGTTCATCAGCGTCGGGATCTGCTCTTATTATACCTATATAGAGTCCTGGACCATTTCCTGGGCCTACCATAGCGCCCTGGGCCATTTCATGGGGATGTCGCAGGAACAGGTGTCGGCGTTCTTTGCCAACTATATCGCCCTGGGCACTTCCGAACCCGTCGTCCTCTGGCTCCTCTGTGTCGCACTCAACACCTGGATCCTTTCCCGCGGTCTCCAGGGCGGCGTGGAGGTGGTAGCCAAGATAGGCATGCCGCTGCTGCTGCTTTTCGGCATAGTGCTGGCCTTCCGGGGGATCACCATGACCGCCGGCTGCAACGGCGCGCTCTACAGCGGCACGCTGGGCCTGAACTACCTGTGGACTCCCAATTTCAGCTCCATCTGGGACCCGGTGGTGTGGCGCAATGCGGCGGGACAGATCTTCTTTACGCTGTCGCTGGGCATGGGCAGTATCCACTGCTACGCCTCCTATGTTAAATCGAAGGACGATATCGCCCTTAACGCCATGAGCGCCGGCTGGATGAACGAATTCGTAGAGGTGGTCCTGGGCTCTGCCGTGATCATCCCTATTGCCGTCGGCTACCTGGGAGTGGAGAAGGTGGTGGAGATGACCAAGGGGGGCAGCGGCTTCGGCATAGGTTTCATGACGCTGCCTTACCTGTTCACTCAGTGGGGGGCTTTCTTCTCCGCCGCCGCCGGCATCATGTGGTTCGGCCTGCTGTTCTTCGCGGGCATCACCTCGTCGCTGGCCATGGGCACGCCCTGTGTGGCCTTCAT
>PEXO01000322.1 GCA_002779045.1 Elusimicrobia bacterium CG08_land_8_20_14_0_20_59_10
ACTTTCACCCCGTTCTTACTTATCCCTTATCCCTATTATTTATCCCTAATACTTTCACCCCGTTCTTACTTATCCCTTATCCCTATTATTTATCCCTATCTTAGTGCACTATCGCCAGTTTTTTCGTCACCGTCTTCGAGCCGGAAGCGCTTTCGGCCCGTACCCGGTAGATATAGACCCCGCTGGCTATGTTTTTCACGTTCCAGACTATTTCCGAAGTCAGACCCGCGGGGCAGTTACTTTTAGAAAGCCTGGCCGCCTTCTCCCCGGCAACATTGTAAACATCTATGGTCACCGAGGCCTTGTCGGCCACGTAGAATTTAAAAGTGAGCGCGTCGCCTTTGGCCGGGTTGGGATAGGTATAAACCGCTCCCGCCGTCATGAGCGCGCCCGAAGGCACATACTGCATTATCCCAAACACCGAAAAGTGGTCTGATTCGGCTTTTACCTTATTAACCTCCGGCATCACCGCGGAGGTATTGTTCAGTATCCAGTTGCCCCCGGAAAGAGTGTATATCCTGAGATTCTCCTCATCCAGACCGGCGATCTCCGCGTCGGTATAGGGCAGGGTGACTACGGCCTTTCCCGTCAGCTTCGTGCCGGGATCCTCGAATTTTATCTCGTAGACCACGTCAGTAGGCCGGACCTGCGTATTCGCCTTCACGGAAAAGAGCGGCTGGTACGTGGACGGATTCAGCCGCGTGACCAGTATATTGTCGTTCTGGTTGACGGAACCGCGCGGTATGCTGACCTCCATGCCGTCGGCCAGCCGCACCGAGCCTCCCTGGGAGGCGTCAAAGAAACGCCAGTTATCGGCCGAGATCCCGAAGGCTTCGGTCGAAAGAACTGAATTATTGCTGCTGTCGAACGCGGCGACGGCGTAATAGAATTTCAGGTTGACCGGCGCGGCCGCGTCCAGATAGCCGGCCTCTCCGGCGGCGGTTACCGCATAAGGCGCGCTGGAAACATACTGGCCGGAAACCTGGCTCCTGTAAACCCTGTAGCCATAGACGTCGTTCTCCCCCGCTCCGTCGTCCGGTGAGAGGGTCCAGCCCAGAGTCAGCCGGCCGCCGTGGTCTCCGGCGGTATCGGACAC
>PEXO01000212.1:0-562 GCA_002779045.1 Elusimicrobia bacterium CG08_land_8_20_14_0_20_59_10
CGCAGAGCTGGCAGCCGGCCGCCGCCGGTCTTACCGAGAACGGCTCCCTGACCGGTTTGCAGGCCAATACTCTTTATTATGCCGCCATAAAGGTCCAGGACAAGGCCGGTAATCTTTCGGCTATCTCCAACCTGCCTTCGGGTACGTCCGGGGCCGACGTCACCGTGCCCGGGGCCATCTCGCTGGGCGCGACCACGGGGGCCTTTGAGGGCCAGGTTGACCTGTCCTGGACCGCCGTGGGCGACAATGGCGTGGCTGTGGGCACGGCCACGGCGTATCTTGTCAGGTACCGCACCGACCAGGCCATCACCAGCCTGCCGCTGTGGGACAGCGCTCAGGTCTACGCGCAGAGTTGGCCTCCACTGGGCGCCGGCGAGGCCGAGGTAAAGACCATAAGCGGCCTTGTGCCCGGAACCGTTTACTACTGGGCCGTCCGAGCCGTGGACGAGGTGAACAATACCGGCGCTCTCTCCAATAGCCCTTCCGCCTCCGCGCAGACCGCCGGGGCCGTGGGCGGTATACTACAGTTCGGCGTCAGCACCGGCTACGATGTGCCGTATAT
>PEXO01000212.1:574-1095 GCA_002779045.1 Elusimicrobia bacterium CG08_land_8_20_14_0_20_59_10
CCCGCCGGACTTCAGCTCCGCCCAGACCGGCGTGGAGACCGCGGCCGCCTCCAACTCGCAGATACGCCACGCCGTGGTGAAAGCCTCCGGGCTGCGCAACGAGAAGCTCTCCGGCCTGCTCTCATCCGACGGCGTACTGCAGATACAGCGCTATAACGGCGTCACGGATATCTGGACCAATGAATGGAGCGCCACGGATATAGGCGCGACGAATTCCGCTTACCGCGGCTTCGATATCGCCTACGAATATAATTCCGGCCGGGCCATGGTGCTCTACAGCGGCGTCACGGCGGGAGATCTTAAATACAATATCTGGAACGGCTCCTCCTGGAGCGGGGCGGTGACGGTGACCAGCGGCACGGCCAATGCCTCGCTGTGGGTGAGGCTGGAGCCCAAACCCAATTCCGACGAACTGATGGCCGTCGTGCTTAAGGCCAGCTCCCTTGAGATATACGCGATGCGCTGGACCTCCACCACCTGGAAGGACGACACCCAGATAGCCGCCAGCGCCGGCTCCTCGG
>PEXO01000311.1 GCA_002779045.1 Elusimicrobia bacterium CG08_land_8_20_14_0_20_59_10
TAGACCTTTCCGTGCCTTATGCCGGGGCGGAGAAGATCCGCATCTTCGTCAACGGCATACTGGTGGAGGAGCGCCTGGTAAAATGAAGCCCGTCCTTATCCCTTCTCCTTCGGGCCGCGTAGCGCTGGTGCCGTCCGTGCTGTCCGCGGATTTTGCCTGCCTTAAGGCCAGCCTGGCGCCGGTGAAGAAGCTGGCGGACTGGGTGCAGGTGGACGTGATGGACGGGCTGTTCGTGCCCAACCTCAGTTTCGGCCCGGGCATAGTGCCGTATGTGGCGAAGGCCTCCGGCCTGCCGGTGGACGCGCACCTGATGGTTTCGCGCCCGGCCATGTTCATTGACGCTTTTGCCGCGGCCGGCGCCGGGCTTATTACCGTGCATGCCGAGTCCGCCGGCGCGGGGGCGTGCATAAGGAAGATCAAGTCCCTTGGGTTGAAGGCTGGGCTGGCGCTGCGTCCGAAAACGCCGGTCGCACGCCTGGTCCCGTTCCTGAAGCTGCTCGACCTCGTGCTCGTTATGACCGTCGAGCCCGGTTTCGGGGGGCAGGCCTTTATGCCGGAGATGACAGGAAAAATTTCGGCCGCCAGGAAAATGATAGGGGCTTGCGGCGGCAGGGCCTGGCTGCAGGCGGACGGCGGTATAAACGCGGCTACTGCGCGCGTCGCGGCCGCCGCCGGGGCCGATTCGCTGGTGATAGGCAGCGCGCTTTTCTCTTCCGGTGACCCGGCCGCTTTTCTGCGGGGTCTTAAAAAAATCTGACTATCACTTGCAGGGGGATGCTATATGGGGAAGAAGATACTTGTGGTGGAAGACGAAGACCTTATAGCCAAGGTGCTCGGCATACGTCTTGAAAACCTGGGTTATACCGTGACGATCGCCTATGACGGAGAGGAGGGGCTGGCCGCGGTCAAAAAGGAGAAGCCCGACCTGGTCATGCTCGATATAGGCCTGCCCAGGATAGACGGCACTACGCTTTGCCAGCTTATAAAGAGCGACGCGGAGCTCAAGCACATTAAAATCATAATGCTGACCGGTAAGCGTCTGATGGACGATATGGAGAACGCTTTCAGCGCCGGGGCCGACCTTTATATGAACAAGCCCTATGAGTGGACCCGCCTGCAGGCCAACATCAACAAGCTGATAGGGTGACCCGCTGGGGCATTCCCAAAAGGCTCGCGATATAATATAATAATCATTCACGCCAGCCCGCCCGGGGCGGATGCGTGACGGTTTTTATTGGCCGGCCTAAAGCGCATAGTGTTGGCCGTCCGGGGCGCATAGCGCTTGTAATACGGCACTAGCATAGCGTCGTTGGAACTTAAGGAGGATACCATGGCAGTTGTTTTAAGGCTTCAGAGAATAGGTAAGCGCACGCAGCCGCATTACCGGATAGTCGCCGTAGAAAAGACGCGCGGTCCGCACGGCCAGCCGCTGGAAGTGCTCGGCCACTATAATCCCAAGGCCGTTAAGGACAAGGAAAAGGTCACCTTCAACACCGAAAAGCTTGACCGCTGGGTGAAGACGGGCGCCAAGCCCTCCGAAACGGTAGGCGCACTTATGGCGCGCGCCCGCAAGGCCTCCAAGGCCGAAGAGCAGAAGTGACCCGGAGGCCGGCATGAAAGAACTTTTAATGTACATAATCGGTTCTCTCGTCGAGAGCCCCCAGGCCGTTAAGGTCGGGGTCGCGGAAGACGGCGATGTGCTCCGCTTCAAGCTGGAGCTGGCTTCTTCTGACCGGGGCAAAGTGATAGGCAAGGAGGGGCGCGTGGTGAAATCCATACGCACCGTTCTGCAGACGGCCGCGGCCCGCCAGAACAAGAAAGTCTATCTGGACATAGATTAAGCGGTTCTCTGAAATATGCGCGTAGACGCGGTTACGCTTTTCCCGGAGATGATAGACCGTCCCCTTTCGGAAAGCATCGTGGGCCGGGCGCGGGAAGAGGGGTACCTTAAGCTGGGTTTCTCCAATCCCCGCGACTTCGCCGGCGACCGCCGCCGCACCGTGGACGATAAGCCTTATGGAGGCGGCACCGGCATGTTGCTGATGGCGGAGCCGGTTTACAAGGCCCTGCTTAAGGTCAGGAAGAAAAACTCTACGGTGATACTCCTGACCCCCAAAGGACGGCGTTTCGACCAGTCCGCGGCGCAGGCGCTGGCGAAAAAGAAACACCTGGTCCTGATCTGCGGCCATTACGAGGGGATAGACGAGCGCATAACCCCGCTGGCCGACATGGAACTCTCGATAGGCGATTATGTCCTTACCGGCGGGGAGCCGGCCGCGGTGGTGGTGATAGACGCGGTAACAAGGCTCATTCCGGGCGTGCTGAAAAAGAGCGACGCCACCGTGAAAGAGACCTTCACCGGCGGGCTGCTGGAAGCCCCGCACTATACCAGGCCCGGAGTCTGGCGCGGCAAAGAAGTGCCGTTGGCGCTCCTTAGCGGCAACCACGGGCGGATAGAGGATTGGCGCCGGGCGCGGGCCGCGGAGCTTACCGGGATCAGCAGGCCGGACCTGCTCCCTACAGCGGCGAAAACGCGCCCGCGGAAAAAAATTTGAGCTGATACTTTTTAGGAGGCAGTTTATGAACAACATCGCTAAATATCTGGGTTTGAAGGACACGAAGTTCGATTTCCGGCCCGGAGATACGATAAAAGTCCATACTAAAGTGGTGGAAGGCGACAGCGAGCGCATACAGATATTCGACGGCGTGGTCCTTTCCCGCCGCGGCTCTGGTATCACCGAAAGTTTCACCGTGCGCAAGATCTCCTACGGCGTGGGTGTTGAAAGGGTTTTCCCCCTGCATTCCCCCCGCATTGACAGGATAGCGGTTGTAAAGCACGGCAAGGTGCGCCGCGCTAAGATGTATTATATACGCGGCCTGTCCGGCAAATCCGCCAGGCTCAACGAGCGGGAGTCCGTCCAGGAGTTCACGGAGGCCGCCGCTCCCGTCGTGCCCGCAGTCCCCGCGGTTCCCGCGGCGCCCGCACCGGCGGAGCCGCCGGCCGCCGGCAAGTAAATGCGCAGGTTCTCCCCCGTCCCGCGCGGTACGCGGGGATCTGGTGGAGTACCTCGCAAAGTCTAAACGATGTCGGCACCCTGCCGGGGGCTATGCCTTCCGGACGGCCCGGCCTAACGGATAAACGTGCCCCTCCGCAATTTTGACCTTGCGGTACTTGAAGAACGCAGACCGGCTCTGCTTTTAGGAGTAGACGAAGCCGGCCGCGGACCGTTGGCGGGTCCGGTAACGGCCTGCGCGGCCTGGGTCCCCCTTTCCGCCCATCCCCTGATAGCCCCGCTCGTAAACGACAGCAAGAAGCTTTCCCCTAAAAAGCGCGATAAGGCCTTTGAACTTATGCTCGCCTCCGGCGTGCGCTTCGGCTTCGGTTTTGCGCACTGCGGCGAGATAGACAGGGTGAACATACTGGAGGCCACCTTCAATGCGATGGGCGCCGCCGTGAGACGCCTTCTCTTTTATCTCGGCGCACCGGCTTCCGGCGCGTTGGTGCTGGTGGACGGGCCGCACAGGATCAAACGCCTGGAAGAATGCGCGCAGGAGCCGGTGGTGGACGGCGATTCCCTCTCGCTTTCGATAGCCGCGGCCAGCATTTTTACCAAGGTGCTGCGCGACCGCTGGATGAACGTGCTGGACCTGTGTCACCCGGGCTATGGCCTGGCCGGCCATAAGGGCTACGGCACGGCGCGGCACCTTGAGGCCCTGTCCAGGCTGGGGCCCTGCCCGCAGCACCGCAGGAGCTTCTCGCCGGTGGCCAGAGCGGGGGCTGCCCGATGAACGACAAGGGGGCCAGGTACGAGGAGCAGGCCGCCGTCTTCCTTAAAAATGCGGGTTTCAGCATAGTTGACCGCAACTGGGCCTGCCCCATGGGAGAGCTGGATATAGTGGCCAGGAAGGGCGATACGGTGATTTTCGCGGAGGTGCGTGAGCGTTCCAACCCCGGTTACGGCACCCCGGCCGAAAGCGTTACGGCGGCCAAGCGCTCAAAGCTGATCAGGACGGCGATGGCTTATCTGAAGGCCCGCCGGCCGAAAGCCGAAACCTTCCGTTTCGACGTGATCGCCATAGTTCCGGGCGAGCCGCCCGAGCATATAGAGGATGCTTTCAGCGCCGACGGTTTCGGCTTTTGAGCTGCTACTACAGCGAAGGAGAGAATCATGGAGTCTTCGGAAACATTATTGAACGTTGATAGGACGGCCGGCTGGCTTAAAAAGCTGGCCTCCGGGTTTAAGCCGGTCACCGCCATCATAGCGGGTTCGGGCCTCAGTAATTCGCTGCCGCGCCTTGAAGACAGGCTTTCCGTTTCATACAAGGATATTCCCGGCTTCCCGGCCACCACGGTGAAAGGCCATGCCGGCGAACTGGTTTTCGGCCGCATGGGCGGCGCCGATGTGGTGGTGATGCGCGGGCGCTTTCACTATTACGAGGGCAGGCCGCTCAATTTTATCGCCTTCCCCGTGCGCGTGCTTGCCGCGCTCGGAATTAAGAACCTGGTGCTCACCGCCGCCGTGGGCTCGCTTAAACCCTCCATCAAGCCCGGCAATCTGCTGATACTGAGCGATCATATAAACTTCATGGGCTCCAATCCGCTGATAGGCAATTATCACCAGGCCTTCGGCGCGATGTTCCCGGATATGAACGAGCCTTACGACAAGGCCATGCGCAAGGAAATAATCAAGCTGGCAAAAAAACTCAAGATACGCGCCACCGAGGGCGTTTATACCGCGGTGACCGGCCCGTCGTACGAGACCGCGGCGGAGGTCAGGATGTACCGCATGCTGGGCGGCGATATTGCCGGCATGTCCGTAGTGCCCGAGACCATAGCGGCGCGCCAGCTCAAGCTCCGCGTGGCCGGCATCTGCTGGATCTCCAATTTTGCCAGCGGCATCGCCAAGACGGTGCTTGAGCACGACGAGGTGCTGGAACTGGGCGAGAAGGTCTCCGTGAAAATGCGGGCGCTGCTCGAGGCCCTGCTCAAATCAAAGGCGGTAAAAAAATGAGAATGCTCGATCTGCTGCTTAAAAAACGTTCCGGTCTTGAACTGACCAAGGCCGAACTGGAGTTCATCTCCCTGGGGGCCGCCGACGGCTCCATACCGGATTACCAGCTTTCCGCCTGGCTGATGGCCGCTTTCCTCAACGGCCTTACCCCCAATGAGACGGCCTGGCTGACCAGCGCGATGGCGCTTTCCGGCCGGAAACTGGACCTTTCAAAGATCAAAGGCGCGAAGGTGGACAAGCACTCCACCGGCGGTGTGGGCGACGGCATCTCGGTAGCGCTGGCCCCGCTGGCCGCAGCCTGCGGCGTTGTGGTCCCTATGATGAGCGGCCGCGGCCTGGGACACACCGGCGGGACGCTCGACAAACTGGAGGCTATTAAAGGCTTCAAGGTGCGGCTGGAGCCCGCCTATGTAGTGAAGCAGCTTAAGGCCGCCGGTCTTTCCATGTTCGGGCAGACAGCGCAGCTGGCACCCAGCGACAAGAAGCTTTACGCGCTGCGCGACGCTTCCTGCACCGTGGAAGCGCTGCCGCTTATAGTAGCCAGCATCCTTTCCAAGAAATACGCCGAGGATATCACCGGGCTGGTGATGGACGTGAAATACGGTTCCGGGGCTTTCCTTAAGGACTTCGGGAAAAGCCGG
>PEXO01000158.1 GCA_002779045.1 Elusimicrobia bacterium CG08_land_8_20_14_0_20_59_10
ACGCCGGGCTCGGAGCCCTCTATCACCGTGGCGCCCACGGTTTTTTTAAAGAACTCCACCGGCCCGGCCCAGCCTACTACGGCGTAGCCGTAGCCGGCCTCGCGCATGGCCTCCAGCGTGCGTAGCAGCAGGGCCTTGCCCACCCCGCCGGTGCGTTCGGCCTCGTCCACGCCTATCGGCCCGAAAAAACCTTTCGCAGTGGAATCGTAGCAGGCGAAACCGACCAGGCGCTGGTCTTTGACGGCCAGGAAACAGGTGGCCGGCTGCACAGAGAGGGCCGCGTCGCATTCCGAAGCCCAGGCGCGGGAGAACTTCTTTTCCGCCCATTCCTCCACGGCCTGCTTCTCGGGGCCTATAGCGCGCTTTATCTCCACGCCGGCCGCCTTAAGCTTCTCTATTACCGGCGCGGAGGAGGGCAGGTCGTAAAGCTTTACCAGCAGGTCCGCCATTATTTGCCTCCCGCACCGGGCATGCCGGGAATATTCATGCCGGCCAGGGGATCGTCCGCCTTCGCCGCTTCCTGGTTCTGCTCGTCGAAGGATTTCACCTTTTTCAGCTTGGGGATGGACTTCCCGCCGGCGCCCACGGCGCCCTTCCCGGAAGTATTCTTTTTCCGGGACTTTTTTACTATCGGGTCGCCCTTCTTGTTGAACGTATAAGCCGCAGTGCCCTCATCGGACTTGAATTTATAGGAGGTCGACTTTTTACTCTTCTTGCTTCTCTTTTTTCGCCTGCTTTTTTTGCTCTTCTTGCTTTTTGGGGGCTTTTTTACTGCCGGCCCGGCCTCATCGGTAAACTTGTAAGCCGGGGTTCCTTTATCCGTGCTGAACTTATATTCGGACACGGGCGGGGCCTTCTTCTTTTTCCTGGCCGGGCGTTTTTTTGCCTTATACTCGGAAACCGGCCCTTCTTTGGGCAGCGGCGCCAGCGAAATCTCCTCCGGCTGCGACTCCTCCGGCGGCTGGGCCGGGTCCTGTTGTGACTCTTCCGGCGGCTGGGCCGGGGCGTCCTCCTCCTGCGCCAGGGCGGGCAGGCAGAGCGAAGAGCAGAAAAGAGCGGCCAGCAGAAGGTTCAGTATTTTCTTCATGTCAGTATTATCCCCCCTCTTTCCGGTTTAGGGGCAAGCTCCGCGGCCTTCACCGCGGCCTCCAGCAGGCAGGCCAGCGTGACCGGCCCCACTCCGCCCGGCACCGGCGTAACGGCGGCGGCAGTATCTTTTATATCCTCGTCCGCGTCGCCGCACATTTTTCCGCTCTCGTCGAAATTGGTGCCCACGTCTATGACCACCGCGCCCGGGCCCAGCATCTCTTTTTTTACCCACTTAGCCTTGCCGGCCGCCAGTATCACGATATCGGACCGTTTGAAAACGCCCGCTATATCGCGGGTGCGCGTGTGACAAAGAGTCACGGTGGCGTCCAGGCCGGTCAGCATATGCGCCAGCGGCCGGCCCACCACGGCCGAGCGGCCGGCCACGGCTATATTCTTTCCGGCCACGTCGAAACCATGATGTTTGAGCAGGCGTATCACCGCCAGCGCCGTGCACGGCACGAAGAAATTCCCGCTCTCCAGTTCGGCAAACCTTTTAGCTATAAAGAGCCGGCCCATGTTAAGAGAGGACAGCCCGTCCACGTCTTTGGCGGCGGGCAGGGCGTCCCAGGTCTCCAGGGTCTCAAAACCGTCAGGCAAAGGCCGCTCCAGCATTATGGCGTCATAGGCCGGATCCGCTCCCAGCCGCGCCAGCAGGGTTTTGAAGGCGGGATAGCCTTCGGAGGCGGCGGGGCTGAAAAGCTTTACGGTAATGCCGAGTTTTCCGCAGGCGGCTATCTTGCGTTTCACATAGACCGCGGAAGGGGAATCCGCGAAGTAATTGACGATGGCCAGGGACGGGGCGCGGCCCAGCCTTTCCCGCACCTCCGCTATGCGGGGGGCCAGGGAGGCCAGGATCTCCGCAGAAAGGGTCTTTCCTTCAAGTAATCGCATATTTGTGAAAAAGGGCGGCCGTATGAAGCCGCCCTTTTCTTCCGAGCCGTACCGGCGGCTACTGCGCGTCTTCCACGTAGATGCTGCCGCTGAGGTACCCGGACCCGCTCAGCGAAAAGTAACTGGAACTGCCCGGCCAGCCGGAAACGGAGATGCTGCCGCTCATGCTGGTGGAGCCTATCATCTTCCCGTCCTTGTAGAGCTGGACATAAACATTGGGCCGGACGGTCTGGAAAACATACTGGTTTGGATAGATCCACATGGAAGCCGGGACATTTATATAGGTATTATTACTGGTAACCATACCGGTACCGTCGCGGAAAGTGGCCCAGCCGCTGAGCGTAATGGAGGTGTAGCCGCCGTTGGTCGGCATCCAGCCATTGCCGCGAAGGTTGACATAGCCGGAAACCTGCACGTAGCGGCCGAGCTTCACCTTGACCGGCGCGGACACCGGCGTTTTCGCCGCGGCGGCCTGGGCGGCTACCGGCAGCGCGGTCAATTGTTTCGTAAAATCGGCGGAGCTGAAATCCAGTTTCTGCCCGGCATAGAGCTGGGCCGTGAAAAGCCCGCAGACGGCCGCTAAAAAGATCTTTTTCATTATTGTTCCCTCCCGCATATTCTCCTAAATCACATTGTACCAAAAATGGCGGCTTTTTTCGCCGCTCTTCCAATGAAAACCTCTCCCGGTAACCGTAAAAAGAGGCCGGTTTCCCGGCCTCTTTTTTGCGCAGCGCCTCTTTTACGGCTGGTTCAGCCAGAGCATGAACTCGTCCCAGTTGGAATACTTGGCCCATTGCAGATCGGCATAGCCGCCCGCCACGGACCCGGAGGGGATATAGATAGCCAGGCCGCGCGTAGTGCTGAAGTCCTTCGGCCCGGACCACCAGCTGCCCGGATCGTTCTTGCTGCGGTGGTGCTGCACCAGCGTGGAGGTAATAAAGGTCATCAGGGCCTGCCCTTTGGCCTTTACTTCGGCGTCCTTGGTGCCGGCGATCACGAGCGAAGCGAAATGGTGTAAGTCCTTGTTCTCCTCCACCGCAAAGCTGATGGCCGCGTCGCGGGCGCTCTTGGCCAGGTCCTTTTCACCGGCAACCGTTATGGCGTAGGAGAATTCGTTGGTCAGCGTAAGCAGCTGCGCGATAGCCGAGGATTTCAGGTAGCTCTGTGTATAACCGGTGGCCTGGGACTCGTAGTGATCGCTGTAGGCGTCCACGGCCAGCTTGGCCAGTTCCGCGGCGGACATGGCGGGCCTGGCTATAAGCGGGGCCAGCAGCGTATCATAGGTATAGCCGTCACCGGGCTCGGTCTCTTCGGAGCCCACTATATAGTCCACGGAATCCTTTATCTCGTATACCACCTCGGCCATCTGCATCAGGCAGGCGTCGGAGCCGTAAACATCCAGCTTGCCCATGGCTTTAAGGGCCAGGCCCAGCTGCGGGGTATTGATATGGTGGCCGGTCTCATCATCGTAGGAGATGCCCTTGGTTAGAAGGTCGGGACCGCCTTTGGTCCAGCCGGAGCCGTGGTTCCAGACTATCATCATGTATTTTTTGGCGGGATACTTCTCCTTGGCCCATTTGCCGAAAGCCGTCAGGCTGTTATAGTCGCCCATGTCCACCTTGCCCAGGTCTTCCACCGGTATGGAGGAGATCTTGGAAGTGTCGTTATCTTTGGCTATCAGGAAGCGGCGGGTGCCTTTCCAGTCGCCGTCGGAGGCGTCAAAGCCGTCCATGCGGCCCAGTTCCACCACTATATTGACCTTGGAGCTGGAGCCTATCATTTCCATCTCGTTCATATCCTTGAGACCAAAACGCTCAAGATTGTTCTTCGCATTGATGAAGACCATCACGGTCCATTCTTTGGGGGCCTTGGGATCGGCGGGTTTGCCGAAGAGCCAGTCGAAGATGCCTTTGTCCTCGGGCGCAGGCGCGGAGGCCTGCGGCGGCGCGCTCTGTTTCGAGAGCTCCTCTTCGAGGTTGAAGCCCCCTTTATCAAAATCTATTTCCGCGGCCGCAACGGACGCAAACAGGGTTATGGCCAGCGCTGACAGGGTTAACTTACGCATATTGAACACCTCCGGCACCTTTTTGGTATTGCCCTTCACAGTTATAGTCCACATTGCTATTAACCTTAGACAAGGGACGGACGACCCAGGCCGGAACTACCCAAAGGACCTATAAAGAAGCCGTAGGGAACATGAGAGCAGTTAATTGGAAGTACCCGCCTAATATCTATTGACTCTGGCGAAAAGGAGAGCAGCAAACCGATAAAGGCCCATTAGCAGATATTTTGCATAAACCCGGGATTAGCTGTAACCGGCGGCTGACCCCATTTCTAACCCCGGACACTTCCCCCGCACGGGCATTATTCGGGCAACCAAAAGGCGGAAACGTCTTTTGGTTACGCGATACAAAACACCGCATACAGCGGAACGGACTTTATATCATTCTCAAACCCGAAATTCTTTGCCGATATCCGTATCGCATAAGGCGGGGCATATTTTTCTTTGTACACCGCAAGGCTTCTGGACCGGACATGGACGCCCGCTTTGACTTCCACAGGAATTATTTTGTCCCGGCTTTGGATAAGGAAATCTATTTCGGCGGTATGGGCGGAATCCCAGTAATACAACTCGTTAAAATTACTATCTGGTCGAGTAGGGCGCTGAATAGACACGCGGAAGGGTAGCCTATCTGTTTCCGTCCCTTTCGGTTGACGGTGCCTCAATAGCCATTCCATTGCCATGCTGTTCGCGCTCCCTCACACCACAGGTGGCCCAAAGCAGGAATATCCGTGCTCACTAACAGAACCAATATTTCCGAAAAAGTCGCGGTCGTTATGGCCGGGCATAAAACGGATGTTCAGATCTCACTGGAAGGGCCTGACGCGCAGAGGCACGATTATGTGCGCGGTCCCAGCGGGTTCGTTAAAGCCATTGCAGGCTACAAAACTCTGAGAGCCGCCGGGCTCACTGTGTTTTTTCAGACGGTGCTTTCCAGCAGAACCGCGCCGTGGATAGAGGAGTTTTTCTCCCTGGCCGCCGGCATGAACTCCGCCGCGATGAATTTCACGCGGTTTGTTCCGCAAGGCAGGGGCAAGAGTTTCCTTGAAACCGCAGGGGAGAGGCCGTTGCTTGGTGTTGAACTCCGGGCCGCATACTCGGCTATACTGGTCGCCTCAAGAAAAACAGGCGTGCCTGCCGGCACAAACCTGCCGCTGTTCGTTTTAATATCCCCGGAGCTTGGGGCGCATGGAAAATTCGGTTTTCAGGGCCTGGTCGTTGATTATAAAGGGAACCTTAAAGTATCCAGCCGCGCGGACTTCCGCTTGGGCAACGTGCTGGAAACCGGGATGGAGGAATTATTCCTGCATCACCCTTTAGGATTGTCTATATCATAAACGGTAATAGTATAATTCGGTTTGGCGGGAAAGCGCCTGCTCCGAGCAAGTGGGTAGACGGGAATCCTGCAACTAGCTGGCATCCCGATGTTACACCAATACCTGTGGCAGTACCTACACATACGGTCGGAGAAGCTGTCGTGGGTGGCTTTGCTGGATTCACAGGAGGCGCGGCAACATCTATAGCAGGGGCATTAGCC
>PEXO01000282.1 GCA_002779045.1 Elusimicrobia bacterium CG08_land_8_20_14_0_20_59_10
GCTCCGCGACCGCCTTTTCAGCGGCCTTTATCTTTTCTATCTCCCCGGACGTCCGCACCTTGCGCAGATCGCTGCCCCATTTATATCCCACGCTCAAGCGGTGCGCGGCGCCCAGGTCGCCGAAAGGGACAAAAGCGTAGTCGAAATCAAAGTCATGGTAGGCGTAGCCGAGCCCCATGGTTATGCCGGAACCGGCCTCGTTGCGCGTGCCGTAGCCCAGACGCACGGCAACTACTTTAGAGATAACGGTTTCCACACCCGCTGAAATTATCAGTTCATCCTCCCGCGCCTTGGAGAGGTCGGCTGAAACCACGGCTTCCTGCCCCTTAACCGCAAAATTATAAGCGGCCCCCAGCCGCAGGTTCAGCGGCATGGCTTCTTTCTTGTCCTGGAACTTTACGGAAGGCCCGAGGTTCTGCACCGACAGCCCCAGCACGGCCTTCTCCAGGCTCCGGGGATAATACAGCAGGCCCAGGTCCAGACCGAACCCGGTACCCGAAACGCCGGCAATGGATTCCCGTATGTATTTTATCCCCGCACCGCCGACGAAGCTTACCCCGATGGGGGCGCCGTAGCCGGCGCTCAGGGCCAGATCGGTAAGCCCAACGCTGCCAAGCCCGCCGGTATGGTTCTTGATAGTAGTGCGGGAAACGGAGCCGAAGTCCAGGTAATTGCAGGACAAGCCCCAGCCCTGCGGCGACGCATAGGCGATATACTCCTGCGTTATATCCTGGAAATAGCTGTTATGCATGAATACGGCCTGCTGCTCGTTGATCTCGCCCAGGCCGGCCGGGTTATAAAGCAGGGCATTGGCGTCCTGGGCCAGGGCGGTATAGGCGCCGCCCAGGGCCACCGGCCGCGCGCCCGCGTCCAGGAACAGGAAATTGAACGGCGAAGCCCCGGCCGATCCCGCCTGTGACAGGCGCGGACAGCTCAGGAGCAGGAGCGCGAAAATAATTTTCCTGTTCATCTTATCACCAACAGTTTCTTCACCACCGGTTCATGCCCCGGGCTGGATATGACGGCTATATAGCCGCCGGTGGCCGCGTCGACCCC
>PEXO01000186.1 GCA_002779045.1 Elusimicrobia bacterium CG08_land_8_20_14_0_20_59_10
TTCGGCGCCAAAGCGGGCGTGGTGCCGCTGCATATCTGGCTGCCGCTGGCGCACCCGCAGGCGCCCAGCCATATTTCGAGCCTCATGTCGGGGGTAATGATAAAGGTAGGGATCTACGGCATCATCAGGTTCGCGGTCTTCACCCTGGGCGTGACCGGGCTCTGGCAGGGGCGGCTCGTCATGACGATCGCCGCCGTCTCCTGCCTGCTCGGGGTCATTTACGCCCTGATGGAGCACGATTTAAAAAGGCTGCTGGCTTTCCACAGCGTCGAGAACATCGGCATCATCCTGCTGGGCGTGGGCGGCTCCATGCTGTTTATGGCGATGGGCCAGCCCGCGCTCGCCGTCTTTTCGCTGGCGGCGGGACTCTACCACCTCGTGAACCACGCCATTTTCAAGGGGCTGCTGTTTTTGGGCGCCGGCTCCGTTTACAAGGCCACCGGCACGCGCGACATGGAAAAACTGGGCGGACTGATAAAGCTGATGCCGCATACCGCCCTCGCTTTCCTCGCCGGCTCCATGGCCATCTCCGCGCTCCCGCCGCTGAACGGCTTCATCAGCGAGTGGCTCACTTTCCAGGCTATTTTCGCCGGGGCGCTGAAAAGCGCGGGCGCCGGCAAGATGTTCTGGATGGCGGCCGGCGCGGCGCTCGCGCTCACGGGCGGGCTGGCCGCCGCCTGTTTTGTGAAGGCTTTTTCCGTGACCTTCCTCGCCGCTCCCAGGAGCGCGAAGGCCCGGGCGGCCAAAGAATCGCCTTTGTCAATGACGGCTCCCATGCTTTTTCTGGCGGCGCTCACCCTGGTCTTCGGCCTGTTCTCGCCGCAGGTGCTGCGGCTTTTGGCCGGCATATCGGGCTCGACACTCGGCGTTTATACGCAGGACATGAAATTCTCCGTGCTGAATTACGGCATAACCAACGGCCTGGAAAACGCCGGCGCTATTTCGGGCTGGCTTGTGCTGGCGGCGCTTGTCCTTCTGGGCCTTGCGGTTTTCTTCGGTTTCAGGCTGCTTTACGGGAAACAGCGTTTCACCGCGGGACGGACCTGGGGCTGCGGCTATTACGCGGCCGACTCCCGCGCGGAATATACCGCGACGGCTTTTTCAAAGCCTTTCAGGAT
>PEXO01000144.1:0-1366 GCA_002779045.1 Elusimicrobia bacterium CG08_land_8_20_14_0_20_59_10
ACGTGTTCCAGTCCAGGCCGTCTATGGTCAGCCCGGAAGCCAGGGGGTTGACGGTCGAGGAAGTCCGGTGAACGGTGTCAAAATACTGGTCAGTGGATGCCTCCACCACGTAGCCGCTCGGGTCCTCGGAGACCGGGGTGAAGTTTATGGTAGCGGTGGTCTGCCATACCGCGGAAAGAATAGCGCCGGAAAATGTGCCCGGCAGCGGGGTCCCGACGGCGGTCAGCTGGGTGTAGTTCGGGGTCTTCTGCCAGTTGAGCGTCCCCAGCCGCAGGTAATAGGTAACGTTGGGCGTAAGGCTTGAAATAACGAGTTCGTCGGGCTGGGTCTGCGTGGTGCTGGAAAAGTGTATTTCCGCGCTCGTGCCGAAAGGCGCGGAGGAGGCTTCAAGGCGGTAGCCCTCGCAGGTCACGCCCTGCGGGGCGTCCGGCAGGGGGATGAAATGCACCGTGACGGCCTGCGGTTGCGTCTGCGTCCAGGTGAGGTTCTCCGGTATCGGCTGGGCCAGCGTAACGGAGGAAAGCAGCCCGGTGTAGTTGGCATTGCCTGCCGTGTTCAGCGAGCCGGCCCGGAAATAGTAGGTGGTATTGGAATCAAGCGTAGTTAAGGTCAGGTAGTTGTGTGAGACACTGTAAGTGACGGAAGAGAGCACCGTGCCGCCGTTGAAGCCGGAGGTGGAGGCTTCCAGAGTGTAGGCCATGGCGGAGTCGGCGGCGGGGGCTCCCGGCAGGGCCGTCCAACCGAAGGAGGCGGCCCAGGCGGTCCAGTCCGACCAGTCCCCGGCGGTGGTGGCGCGCTGGAAATTCTGAAGCGGCGCCGCCAGCGTGGTGAAAGAGCGCGGCGTATCCTGCATATTCGCCGTCCCGTCCCAGTTCAGCGCGCCCGCGGTATAGTAGTACGTGGTATTACGGGTAAGGGAGGTAAGTGTCGCGGAGGAGGCTGACGCCAGGGGCGAGGTCCACTGCGGTAAGGGAGCGGCCATCGATTCGGAAAGGGAATATAAAAGCCTGTAGCCTTCCGAATTCAGGGCCTGCGTGCTGTCAGAAACAGGCGTCCAGGAGATGGTGGCGCTGGTCTGCTGTACGGTCTCAGCCAGGTCCGAAAGCTCTATGGCCAGCGTGGAAGAGGAAACAATATCAGTATAGCCGGAATAGGCTCCGCCGAAAGCCCGTGCCCGTGCCTTGAAATAGTATGTAGTGTTGGCGTCAAGGCCGCCTATAGAGACGGGCGGAGACTGATAATTCCCGGTCCGCGCCCCGGTAAAGCCGTCATAGTCGGCGTAGGTCACCTCATAAGTGGTCCAGTTCGGGTTGCCGGCGGTGTTCCAGCCCAGCCCCGCAACGGCCGTATAGGACGAGATGGCGGA
>PEXO01000144.1:1390-18019 GCA_002779045.1 Elusimicrobia bacterium CG08_land_8_20_14_0_20_59_10
GGCCGTCGGCGCCGCCACAATTGTGGAAATGGTTATCTGGTTAGCCGTGCCCACCGTATAAGCACCGTCGTCCTCCGCGTATTTTTTTACGCGGAAGTAATGGGTCTTATCAGGGGTGAGGCCCGTGTAGGTGGTGGTGTTTCCGGTCAGAGAACCGGTCGCTATCACCGGGGCGAAACCGCTGTCGGTGGAGAGGGCCGCCACCAGCAGGACGTTCGTCGTGTCCCAGGCCAGCGTCAGCGTGCTGATATCGCTCCCGGAAACGTAGGGATGTAGGTCCGTATACGCAACCGCAACGGCAGGCCCGCCGGCGCAAAGCAGCAGCGCGGCAAGGACAAGGCCTTTTATCATCTTTGGCCGGGAGAGCATACTATAGTCTATCAGAAACCCTCTAAAAAGCAATGTCAATTATATTACAAGGCGCATTTGGCCGCCTGGCCGTATGTTGCGCATGGCGCTTGTTACGGCATGGCCATAGGCCTAATACGCATAGCGCCTGATACGGCACAACCATAGGTTTGGCCGTCTGATGGCCAGAGGCCCTGATACGGCACAACCATAGGTTTGCAACGGGCGCGCTTTCTATTATATTATAATCCGGGACATATAGCCCGCTGCACAAAAACCTTCCAAGGAGAGAGAGGCTGCCCGCCGGATGAACACCGAGATATCCAGACCCGACGAGAAATTCGTCAAAGAGAACCGCATCTCGTCCCGGCCCGTCCGGGGAGGCCGCATGAGGGGCTGCCTCCTGTTCCTGGCATTGACGGCGGCCGTCCCGGCCTTAGCGCAGCAGGACTTTACCCTGCCCTCTTTCAAGCTCTCCAGCGGTACCCCGCTGCTGGTCCAATCCGGTTCCAGCGGCGCCGTAGTCGGACAGGGGGGGAATTACACCGTAGCCATACCGGACGGCGGCGTGCTGTGGCTGCTCAATAATATCTGGCTGGGCGAAAGCCGTGAGGACGGACAGCATGCCGTATGGGGCCTTGTGGAAGGCGCCGCGGCAATATCGCGCAGCACGGATCCCTATTCGCAGTCCGGGTCGCTGGCCTATGTCTCGGAGGAGAACGGCTGGCCGCTGTCTTTACTTTCCAGCGACCTCAAGGAATACAGCCAGGCGCGCAAGTTCAGGCCCAGGGCCGGGACTTATGCCGGCGGGAGATATTACGCTTTCTATTCGGTGCTCAATAATTATGGCCCGGGATTCTACGATTATTTCCGTGTAGGGCAGGGTCTGGCCTGGTCGGACAAATCGTCCGGGCCGTACCAGAAAATCTCCGTCGACGGCGGAGGCCCGGCCTGGAACGATATCGAGCCCGCGTTCGGCTCGGCGCTGTTGTCCGACGAGGACGGCTGGGTCTATATCTACGGGCGGGTAATGACCGAGCCGGGAAAATACGGCGCGGCGCTGGCCAGGGTGCAGCCGGAGGACCTGCGCCTCGGGGAAAGGTATTCCTATTACAGCGTTGAGGCGGCTACGGGCGCCTGGACCGGGGACGTCTCCGAGGCTTCCGTGGTGCTGGAGAATGTCCCGGAAGAATTTTCGGTATCTTACAACGAATTCCTGAAAAGCTACCTGGCCATCAGCCTGGACCAGGCCTCGGGAGAAGTGCGGGCCCGCCAGGCCGCCTGCCCCTGGGGACCCTGGAGCGAGGGGGCCGTCCTGCTTTCCTGCAAGGAAGCCGACTATTGCGAGGGGGCGAAGGAACATCCCGTTTTTGCGTCCGACGGCGGCCGCAGAGTATTCTTAACGCTGGAGAAAAAGAACGTCCCGTACCTTTATTCCGCGACCTTCAAGTGAGTCTTTATGACCGACTACAATATACTTGTTATAAACCCCGGTTCCACTTCCGACGAGGTCAGCTATTTCCGCGGCAAGGCGAAGGTCTTCCATAAGACGGTGCGCTACAGCCCCGACGACCTGAAGCCCTACGAGCGCAAAAAGATAACCTCCCAGTTCGAACTGCGCAAGCGCATGGTGCTGGAGGCTTTAAGCGAGCATAACGTGGACATCAAGGAGATACATGCCGTGATAGGCCGCGGAGGCCTGGTCAAACCCATAGAGGGCGGGGTTTACGAGGTTGACAAGGCGTTGCTGCACGACCTGACGGAGGGCGTGCTGGGCGACCATTCCTCCAACCTGGGCGGGATAATAGCCAGGTACATAGCCGGCATAAACGGCATCAAGGCGTTCATAGCCGACCCGGTGGTGGTGGACGAATTCGGCCCGCTGGCCAGGTATTCCGGCATGCCGGAGAATCCCCGTTTGTCCATTTTCCACGCGCTGAACCAGAAGCGGGTGGGCCGCCATGCCGCGCGCCAGCTCGGCAAGCCCTACGAGGACTGCCGCCTTATCATAATGCACGGCGGCGGGGGCATTTCGGTGGGAGCCCATGCGGGCGGCAGGGTGATAGACGTAAATAACGGGCTTGAGGGTGAAGGGCCCTTCACGCCGCAGCGCTCGGGCGGCGTACCGGCGGGCGTACTGGTGAGGATGTGCTTTGGCGGAAAATACACGCTGGCCGACATGAAGCTGAAATTAAAGGGGAGGGGCGGACTGGTAGCCTATACGGGAACTTCGGACTGCATAGCCCTTGAAAAATATATCCTTACCGGCGAGGTCAAGCCGGGGTCGGGGTTGGACCCGGCGAAGCTGTCGCGCGAAAAAGCCAGGGAGATAGTTCTGGCGATGGCCTACCAGGTAGCCAAGGAGATAGGCGCCATGGCCTGCGTGCTGGAAGGCAAAGTGGACGCGGTGGTGCTCACCGGCGGCCTGGCCTACGACAAGATAGTGGTGCCGGAGATAAAGAGGCGCGTGGAGTGGATAGCGCAGGTGCTCTCCTACCCGGGCGGCGACGAGATGGCCGCGCTGCGCGTGGCGGCGGAAAGAGCGCTTAAAAAACCGGCGCTGGTCCGCAAGTACTGACGGATTTCGGACATTCTAACTATTGGAGGCAGCTTATGAACTTCAAGAACTTTGACGAACTTCTGGAGAAGGTGCGCGGGAAGACCAACCGCATAGTGGTGCCCGGCGCCAATAACGACGAGGTGCTTACCGCCTGCAGGCTGGGCGTGGAGAGTAAAATAATTTCGGGCGGCATCCTTATCGGGCCTAAGGCCCAGGTGGAGGCCATGGCGGCCAAAGTGGGCCTCGGGCTCGGCATCTTCGAGATAATGGACATGTCCGATATCCCGGAGATCTGCAATAAAGCTGTGGACCTGGTAAAAGAGGGAAAAGGCGATTTCCTGGTGAAAGGCCTTGTGGACACCAAGTTCTACATGAAGGCCATCCTGCGCAAGGAAGTGGCCGCGGTGCCGGAGGGCCGGCTGCTCAGCCATTTCGTGCTGTTCGAACTGGCCAACTATCATAAGCTTTTTGCCGTGACCGACGCCGCCATACTGATAAACCCCACGCTGGAACAGAAGGCGGGGATAACGCAGAACGCGGTGGAGATAATGCGTGCCCTTGGCGTGGAGAAGCCCAAGGTGGCGGTGGTCTGCCCGGTGGAGAAGGTCAATCCCAAGATACAGAGCACGCTGGACGCCGAGGCCCTGGTGAAAATGAATAAAGAGGGGACATTAAAGGACTGCGTGGTAGAAGGGCCGTACGACGTCTATATCTCCTTCTCGAAGGAGCTGGCCGCGGAGAAGGGAATAAAGGACGCGCTGGTGCCCGGCGACACCGACATAGCGCTTTTCCCCAGTCTCGACTCCGCCAACCCGGTCTATAAATGCCTGTCCTTTTTCGGCGCAGGTATGAGATCCGCCACGCTGCTGGTCGGCTGTAATATACCGGTGATACTGCCTTCCCGCACCGATTCCCCGGTCACCAAGCTGCATTCGATAGCGCTGGCCTGCTATCTTAAGGACGCGGCCAAAGTCGCGGCGAAGTAAAAAACAGGTCCGCGGCACAGGGAGGTTCTGATCATGGCATGGGATTTTTTAAAAAAATTAGTGGGCAACAGGGAGTCGGCGGCGAAAGCCGCGGCCGCTCCTCCGCCCGTTGTTGCGCCCCCGGTTCCCGCGGTAAAAGCGCCGGAGCCTGTTAAGGCCCCGGAAAAAACCGGGCCGGCAGCCGCCCCGCCGGCCCCGGCCAGGGAAAAGACGCCGGAGGAAAAGACCGACGATGAACTGGTTGCGGAACTGGACAAGATCTCGCCGCAGATACTGGCGCAGGCCAGGGCCCCGCAGCAGAGGGCCCTGATAATAAGCATTTACCGCAAGATGCTTATTGCCAAGGTGGATATAAACGACGACAGGGAAGTAAAGAAGTGGATGAAGAAGCACCCTGAGGTGCTGCAGGGGGGGGAGGCGGTGAAGGTTGAGACCGTGCGTCGCGAAGAACCGAAAACAGGGCGCAATGACCCCTGCCCCTGCGGTTCCGGCAAAAAATACAAGAAGTGCTGCGGCGCCGGCAAGTAACGGGCCGCGGCCTTAACAATAAAAAACCCCCGGTTCTGCCGGGGGTTTTTTATTGGTGTACGCAGGCTCAGTTCCAGGACATTGCCGGGACTTCGGCGGCCTGTACCGGGGGGATCGCCTTGGTGAGGGCCTTCTGTTCCGCGGTAAGGTCCCTGAAGTTCCCGTTCCCGTCCACCGTATAACTCCAGATGCCGCCCTTGGTGCTCAGTATGTTCGAGACTGACCACTTGAGGTCCGCCTGCATGAAGGCCAACGGGTTTTTGACGGTGCCGGCGTTCATCGGGTTGGACATAACAGCGTCCAGGTTGAAGTGCCAACCCCATTTCACGTCCACGCTCATCGCTTTCACGGTGAAATTGGTCAGGTATTTCCCGGTCACGGAATCCTTGTCCAGCGGCCGGCCCGGGTAATCCTCGGTAGCACCGTAGTGGAAAGCTATCTTATATTTCACTTTTATCACGTCGATATTGTAGAGGTTGGTGACCGTGTAGCTGTAGACGTATTCCCTGGGGCCCTGCCAGCCGGCCACGCTGCTCCAGTTCAAGTACCCGGCGGGCGGGAGGGCGCTGGCATAAGCCGAGCTGGCCGCCCCGGAAGGCGCGCCGCCGCTTACCACGTTCCAGGCCGCTAAACCAGTGTTGACCATGGCCGCGGCCCCCACTACTTTGTTATCGCCCGCCAGGTTCTGCGGCTTTTCAAGGTTTACCGCTTTGCCGGAGCTGACCTCGGTCACGGAAACCGATTCGCTCTTTATGCTGTAGTAATCGGAATCTTCTCCGGCGAAAGCCGGGAGTTGGAAAACGGGAGAGACCGCCAGAAGAACCGCCGTCGCTATTAATTTCGTCTTCATGTTTTTCTCCTTAGTACCGTGACCGCTTGCCATAGTTATAGTTTACCCTCACCCGGCCGTACCCACAAGGGAGTAAAGGCCCATGCCGGAGGAGCCAATAGGCCCAGCTACAGGTCCCGGAAGGGGGGCGAGGGCACCCTGCTATATGCCTGGGCAGGCGGTACCAATATACCCAGCTATCAGGTCCCGGGCCGCTGGGCCCTTGACAAATATCAAATCTCCCTCTATGCTATTACCTACAAAAAGAACGGGTTCGCTTTCGCTACTTATATGAAGAAAGTAATATCCATCCTGTCTTTTGCCCTGGCCTTTGCGGCCACGGGTTCCCTTTCGCCGCTTGCGGCAGAAGAGAATTCCGGCGCCGGAACGGTGAACGGCCCGGTCCTGGTGAATGCCGGGGATCTGGGGGTCGAACAGGGGCATAAGCCGTTCTATAGCGGCTCTCAGACCGACCTGGATATTTTCCGCGATAATGCAGTGGATCACCCGGATGTTTCGGCGGCCGCCCTGGTGCGGTTGCTCGCCGTCATGCCGGAGAACGAAGTAAAGGATTTCCGCCGGAAAAATTGCGGTAAGATAGTGGAAATGCTGGCGGCCCTCGACACGGAAGTTAAGGCGGGGCGCGTACCTGCCGGGGATTATTCGCAGCTCACTGCCCAGCTTTCCCCGTTCAGGATACACACCATAGCTTTCTTCGAAGCGAATCCTGACGGTCCGTCGCGTATGGGGCCGCATAACGGGCAGCACAACGACGGGCATGGTTCCCATACGGGCCATCATAATGGGGGGGAACGGAAGCCCGGTGTAAAACCGGGTACCGGCAACGCCGGTAACTCCGGCGACACGGACCCTGACCCGGTGGATGCGCTGGTGCAGACGCGCATGGTGATAAATTCCGGCGACAAAGACAGGACGGCCGAAGCTATAGGCAAGGTGCGCTCCGAATTCCCGCAAAACCCTTCCGTGCAGGTGGCGGCGGCCACTTATTACAATGAAACCGGGGATTCGGTAAACGCCGAGAGGACCGCGACGGACGCCATAGCCCTGGATTCGGGCAACCCCGACGCGTATAAGACCCGCGCGCTGGCCCGCGCCTCCCTTGACGACCGCAAAGGCGCGATAGAGGATATAAAGAAGGCCATGGCGATAAACCCGCAGGACGAATCGGCCCGGGTCCTGTCCGTTCTGCTGGAGAGTAAAAAATCCGCCCAGACCCTTAAATCCGTTTCCTCGCTGCAGGAGATGAAGCGCGCGCTGGGCATGCGGGACGATTCCGTGGACGCGGTGAATATGGGTTCCGGCGGCGCCGTCGGGGCCCGGATAGAGGAGCCGGCCGCGACCGCTTCCCCGGACTTCGCCAGGTCCAAGGCCTATCTCAAGACCGCCCTGTCCAAGAACCGGCTGGGGGATTACGAGAGCGCGGTAAGCTACGCCTCGCTGGCCATAGAAAAGGACCCGGCCAACCTGGAGGCCTACCTGGAGCGCGCCAACGCGTATAATTTCATGGGGCGCTACGACGACGCCGTGAGGGATACGGGGCATGTGATAGACAAGGACCCGCGCAACCTGCAGGCTTACAATATGCGCGCCTGGGCGCTGAACCGCAAAGGGAAATCCAAGGAAGCGGAAACGGACGCCAGCCGCGCCATAGGTATAAATCCTAATTTCGCGGACGCCTGGTTCAACAGGGCCCTGTCCTATGAGAAGCAGGGCGATTACAAGCATATGCTGGAGGACTTCAGGCAGGCGGCGGCGCTTAGCGGGGCTTATTCCAGCCGCTACCAGGACGCGGTGGCCCAGTACGGCCCGCGCGTGCCCGGCTTTGCCAATTCGGTCCGGCCCGCGGTCGCGGCCTCTTCCCCCGACGGGGAAACCGCGCGGAAGGGCAAACCCCTCAGGCGGTTCTTACTGCTTATGGTCCTCACGCTTACCGGCGGCGGCCTGGTGGCCATGGGGCTTATACATATAGTCGGCGGGAAAGAGGAACAGGGCAAGGTCAGCGGGCGCAGGACGCATCCCGACGTGCTGTCGCCCTCCATCTTCTACGAGGGCGTGGCCACCGGGAAATACAAGATAGAGAAAAAGGTGGGCGAAGGCGGCATGGGGGTCGTGTACCTGGCGGTGGACCAGTCGCTGGGCAGGAAGGTGGCCATCAAGAAGATGAACGACGAGATAAAGGTGAACGAGCGAGAGAAGCAGCGTTTCCTGGACGAGGCGCGCACCGTGGCGCTGCTGCATCACCCCAATATCGTGGAGATCTATACCATTTTCGAGGAGGAGGACGATATCTACCTGGTGTTCGAATACGTGGCCGGGCGCACCTTTGACAAGCTGCTGGACAGCGAGGCGCGGATACCGTTCGAGAGGGCGCGTTCCATGCTGGACGAAACCGCCAAGGCCCTGGCTTATGCCCATTCCAAGGGCGTGGTGCACCGTGACCTGAAGCTTTCAAATATCATGATCTCCGAAGAGGGCGAGGTGAAGGTTATGGATTTCGGCCTGGCGCGCGGGGCCATGGAATCCATGGCGCGCGTCTCCAACAAGGAGGTGGTGGGCTCGCCGGCGTATATGGCGCCGGAACAGGAACTGGGTGTGTCCTCTGTCGAGTCGGATGTCTATTCGCTGGGGGTCTGCCTGTACGAGGCTGTGAGCGGAGTGCTTCCTTTCCAGGGCCCGGACTTCCATTTCCAGAAGACGCACAAGGCCTATCAGCCTCTTTCAGAGACGGTTCCCGGGGCCTCAAAGGAGCTGGACGCGCTGGTGGATAAATGCCTTGCGCCGGAGCCGGAGAACCGTTTCCGCAACGTTGAGGAATTCCGCCGCGCGCTGAACCTGGCAGCTTGAAAAAAGGCGGGAGCACGGCCGGTCTTTTGACCGGCCTTTTTTTTGCCCTGGCGCGCAACCCGGGCTTCAGGTAGTGTTCTTGGGGCCGCAGTCAAGCGGTGTGGCTACGTATTTAAGGACTTTGCCGATGCTGTAGGTTTTCTGCCCGGGGGGCAGGCTCTTCATAAGTTTATCCGCGTGGTCCAGGTCGTCGCCCAGCGTGACTATGGGGGGTTCTTTATATCCGTCCGGCCAGGTCTGCGGAAAACCCGCCGTGGCCAGCAGGCCGTTGCACAGGCAGACGCGGCCTTTGGTGTGAGCCAGCTTGCCGCCCTTGCGCACATACTCGTCTTCGTTCTCGGCGGGGCAGCGGAAGGCCAGGTCTCCGTCGGCAGCAAGATAGGCGCTTTGCAGGAAACCGATATCGCAGATACGCTTGCGGGCTAAATAAACCTTTTCTTCGGACAGCGTCCCCGGTATTTCGGCCACTTTGAAAGGGAAACCGCTGGGAGAGGCCCTGCCGTCCGTGCGGATCTTCAGTTCTCCGCGCGCCAGCAGTTCCAGCGCCCCGGCGCGCAGTTCCGGGGCCAGCCCCGACTGTCCTGAAAGGGCGGCCGTGGTACCGAACTGTATGCCGGTAGCACCGAGGGCGAGAGCCTCTTTAAGCTTTTCCGGGCCGCCGTAGGCGCCGGCCAGCCAGAAGGGCAGGCCGAGCCCGCCTATGGCTTTCACATCGATGGCGTCGGCGTCCGTGTACACTACCATGGATTCTCCGCGCTTGTTGAAGGCCTTTTTCCCGGGAGGGGCGTTATGGCCGCCGGCCACCGCTCCCTCGATGATAAAGCCGTAAGGCCGCGCTGCCGGGTTGGAGACCAGCGCGTTGGCCAGCAGGAAAGAGGACACAATGGCCAGGAATTTAGGCTGCAGCAGCGGCGCGGAGCCGTGCATTCCCAGTATGCCGGGGCGCAGGCACAGCGCGAAATCTCCGGAGGAGGAGTCGGTGCCGAAAACCCTTATAGGCATTTCCGCGTCCTCGTGCCTGGAAAACTTCCGTATCATGCCGGGGATTTCAACCGGGCTGCCGGCGCCTACGGCCACATAATCCACCCCGGCCAGCATCGCGCCGTAGAGAGCCCAGGGCAGCGGGCGCTCCACTTTGCGCAGGTAGTTTATTCCGACGCTCCCGTTATGCCCTTCTTTTGTCAGCCACACCTCGGCGAAGTTGGCGGCCAGCGTGAGCACCTGGAAATCCATGCCGGGTTCCCAGAAAGAGGTTTTTCCGTCCGCGGAATTGCGAACGCGCTTAAGCCTGGCCGTGGGGGTCGGTTTGTACGGTGCGGTTTCGGGTTTGCCGCCTTCTATAAAATATTCCCTGAGTATCCTCGCCACCGCTTCGGCGAGGCCGGGCTGGCGGCGCGCCAGTTCGGCGAAGGCCCGCCTCACGTGCCCGCCCGGGTCCCCGTTCTGCAGTATGCGGGCGTAAACGATATCCAGCGCGGTGCCGGAAACTATCCCCATACAGCCCATCATGGACACGATGCGCGACATCACCCAGCAGGATATCCAGATACCCATGCCCCCGGAGATTATAGCGGGATCGCGGTGTTCGGACATTAAAGCCGCCTGTCGGCCTGCCGGTTGCGGCAGATAAAAATATTAGCCTTCATGCTATCAGCGTGTAATTATAGTATTTTTCGGCGCCCTGTCGCTTTTTTCGTGCAGGGGTTCCGGCGTTCCCGGGGAGAACGGGGTATATTTAAAGACGCCTCCGAAGCAGCAAGGATGCCCGGCCGGCTCTCTGCCGGTTTTTCAGTCCGGCCATAAAGCTGTATAATATTCCGCATGCCGCATAGCGGCGGATCCCAGTTCGTTCCGGACGCAACCGCATACCCCGGATCTTACCCGCTCACGCAAGGAGACATTTATGAAGGCTCTCGTTAAAAAAAAGGCCGAAAAAGGACTCTGGTTCGAGGATGTTCCGAAGCCGGAGATAACGGACAATGAAGTACTGATAAAGATAAAACAGACCGCTATCTGCGGCACCGATATACATATTTACCAGTGGGACGAGTGGGCGCAGAAGACCATCCCCGTGCCGATGCATGTGGGCCACGAATTCGTGGGTGAAATAGCCGGGCTCGGCAAGAACGTGAAAGGACACACCGTGGGCGAGCGCGTTTCCGGCGAGGGGCATGTGGTCTGCGGCCATTGCCGCAACTGCAAGGCCGGCCACCGGCACCTCTGCGTGAACACCAGGGGCATAGGCGTGAACCTCCCCGGCTGTTTCGCCGAGTACCTGGCCATACCGGCCGAGAACGTCTTCCCGCTGCCGGCGGAAGTCTCGGATGATGAAGCCTCCATACTCGACCCGCTGGGCAATGCCGTGCATACGGCCCTTTCCTTCGACCTCATAGGCGAGGACGTGCTGATAACCGGCGCCGGGCCCATAGGCATAATGGCCGGCGCGATAGCCAACCATGTAGGCGCGCGGCATACGGTGATCACGGATGTTAACGACTACCGCATGGAACTGGCCCGCAAGCTTGGCATCAGGAACGTGGTGGATTCCCGCAGGGAGAAGCTACCCGATGTGATGCACCGCCTGGGCATGACGGAGGGTTTCGATGTGGGCCTGGAGATGAGCGGCAACGCGCAGGCCTTTAATGATATGATCTCGTCCGTGAAGATGGGAGCGAAGATAGCCCTTCTGGGGATACTGCCGCCCAACACCACTATACCGTGGAACCAGGTCATCTTCAAGGCGCTGTTCCTGAAGGGCGTGTACGGCCGGGAGATGTTCGAGACCTGGTATAAGATGTGCGCCATGCTTACCAGCGGTTTGGATATCAAGGCAATTATAACGCATCGTTTCCCGGCGAAGGACTTCAGGGAAGGCTTCGAGATAATGTCCTCCGGCAAGTCGGGGAAGATAATATTGGACTGGACTAAGATCTGAGCCTGCGGCTTAAATCTGTTGCCAGTTGCCAGTTGCCAGTTACCGGTTTATGAAATACTGCGATCATTTCGGGGAACTTTGCGGCGCGCTGGAAGGCCCGGGCGCTTTCCTCACCGTAATGGACAAGCGGGGGCGCGTCAACATTATGACCATAGGCTGGGCGCAGGCGGGCGTGATCTGGGGGCTGCCTGTGCTGACCGTGCTGGTGCGCCCGTCCCGCCATACGCATTTGTTCCTTTCCCGGGCTTCCCATTTTTCCGTATATGCCCCCGCCACGGGCATGCGCGCAAAGGAGCTCGCCTTCTGCGGCTCAAGATCGGGGCGGGATTACGATAAGGTCCGCGTCTGTGCATTCACTCTTAAAGAAGGGGTAAAAAAAGATATTAGATATCCCGAAGGCCCGGGCCTGGTCTACCAGTGCGGGCTTTTGGGCGGCACTAAGCTGTCGGCCGGGAACCTTCCGGCGGCCCTGCGGGCGAAATATTATCCGTCCGGCGACGCTCACACTATGTACTTCGGTAAAATACTAAAGGCGGATAAGCATCTAAAATGAACAAGACCACGATATTCACCATTGTCTGCGTATTCGTCCTCCTTTCCGGCTGCGGGCTGTTCAAGCAGAAGGCGGCCGTGTATTATCTGGGGAAGGCCCGCGCCGCCGCGCAGCAGCAGAACCTTACCCCGGCCGAGGCCGACGCGGCGTTCGCCCAGATAGATAAATCGTTCTCCTACGCGCCCGGCTCGGCGCAGGCCGTAACGGTGCTTGAAGACTTGGCCGAAGCCGCCGTAAAGAGCGGCTACTCCAAAGCGCAGGAACTGGAGCTGGCCGCCCTGAAGAAGATGCTGGCGCAGGACGAGCGTTTCTGGGCCGCGCGTGAAGCTCTTGTGAATTTCCTGGCCGCGCGCGGGGACATCGGCGGACTGGCCGACGAGGCCGTCGCGGCGGAGAAGCTCGCCTCCGGGGCGGGCAAGGGGGAGCCGGGGGTCCGCTATTGCGCCCTTCTTACGCAGCTTGCGGCCACGGCTTCCGCGGTGCCGTGGATAGCGGCCGAGGCGGCCCTTAACGTTAACAAGTCTCCCGCGGCGTTCGTCGAGAAGACGGGTTTCTATTCTTCCGCGGTGGCCAAGGCTGCCGACCTGAGAAAGGAGCTGGTGCAGATGGCGGGCTCCGATCCATCCCTTAAACAGGCGGCGCCGGCCGAGCTCGTTTCCGCGGCGGAGGTGGCTGCCGCCGACGCGCTGAAAAATGCCGGGGAGATAGCACGCGCTAAAGAATTCAACGACCGGCTGGCAGCCGAGCCGGCTTTCGGGAGGGCCGTGGAGATGGCGGTGCGGGGCAATACCGCGCTGGTGGCCAAGGACTATCCCAAGGCCCGGGCTTTTTACAAGGGGGCGCTGTCCCAGTATCCCGGGCTGATAGACGCCAGGCGGCAGCTGGCCGAAGCGGATTTCCAGGAAGGGGTGAGGCTTGCGGCGGTGGGCGAATCCAGGAAGGCCGCCAACCAGCTTTTAGGCAGGGCCTATGCCGGGGCTGACTCCGTGATAAATGATTCCCCTGCGGTTTCCAATTATCTCCCTTTTCTGGAGCGCGACAAATTCCTGGGGGAGACCTACGCGCTTAAGGCCGCCGCAATTTCCGCCATGCGGGCGGTAGGGGGGAAGAATATCAAAAAGAAAACACTAGCCAGGCTTGAAACGGAGTTCAAGTCCTCGCTGGATGAGGCGATTAAGCTCAGCCCGGAAGGCCGCCTGGCGCGCGAACTGCTGGAGCGCTATACCAAAGAGGGGTTTTGAGGCTTCGGATGGTGGGAGGTTAAGGGACAGATATGA
Source organism: Elusimicrobia bacterium CG08_land_8_20_14_0_20_59_10 (assembly GCA_002779045.1). Lineage (GTDB taxonomy): Bacteria > Elusimicrobiota > Elusimicrobia > Elusimicrobiales > UBA9959 > UBA9959. Next base: position 14,272 of record PEXO01000144.1, read on the forward strand.
GGTCCGGGGTCCGGGTCAGCCTTGCTTTTTTTGCCGTTCTGTTCTTTTGCTGCCGTCTTGCCACGGCGGCGGAGAAGGAGGCTTCCGCGCCGGAGGCAGCCGTGGTTTCCAGCGCCGCCGTCTCCGTGCCGGGCCCGGACCAGGGACGCCTTACCTTTAGCCTCTTCAAGAATTCTCACTATTCGCGTGTGGGTCTGGATTATTCCCTGAGGTGGGATTTTTCCGACCTCGGCTCTTTCCGGCCGGGGCTTAAGACCATAACTTCCGGGCTGCGGGTCCTTACTTCCTGGGATATCACCGAGAACACGCGCGTGAACTACTACGGTTTCAAGACCAATCCCTGGCGGGTCATAATAGGTTCTTCCGGGGAGAGACATATCGCAGCCGGCCCCGTTCCGGCTGCCGGCTCCGGAACCAATCCTATAATCTCCGGCCCCGCGCAGCATAAGCGGCTGCGCCTCTCCCTATCGCCGCTGGTGGACGACCTGAAGAGTAATTTGGACGAGAACCTGCGGAGTTTCCTGCTGAAAAATGCCTTCGGGGGCGCTTCCCCGGAATGGGAGAAAACGAGCGCCGAGGGTAAGCGGGAATTCATGCGCGACGTGCTGTCGCTCGGTTTCTGGGACGCCCCGCTGCCGGCGCTGCGGGAAAGCAAAGAGGGGCTTGAGTTTATTGGCGGTAAACCTGTCAGGTGAAAGCCGCCGCGCCGCGGCCTTCCGAGCCGTCCACGCGGATATCCAGCGGACGCTCGAACCTCAAATGCCGAATGTAGTTCATTTCGGTTAAAGGTTCCAGCGCTTTGAGCCGTTCCCAGTTAATGAAGGAATCCGCCGTGGTTTCGTTCACGGTGAAATAGCCTATCCCCAGCGATGTTACGTTGTGGAAGAAATGCGTTCCGTACGACGGGTCCACTACGAAGTCCCCGTAGGCCGCCTCCACTATTATCCGCGAATGCGAGATGTGGTGCCATTTTACCGGTATGCCAAGGAGCGGATCGCTGGAGCCCCAGCGCCCGGGACCTATGATGAGGTAGGAGCGCCCCTCGCCTCCCAGGCGGGCGTTCAGCACTCCTATCTCCTCGGTTATGTCCAGGGTCCTGAGCGGGTCGAATTTTTCCGGAATCACGTAGATGAGGTCGAAGATATCGCGGTGAGCGCCGTTGCCCAGCGCCTGCGCGCTCAGACAGAAAACATTCTCCGGGGACAGGTCTTTCAGTGTCACTTTCTTTACGGGGCTGCGCGAGACCATGGGCCGCATCTGCAGAATGTTGAAGGCCGCCGCGCCGGTTTCCCGGTTATAGTCGCAGGCGAATTCCATCTCAATATTGGTGCCCATAGCCTCCTTGCCCAGCGTTGAGAGTGTTTTGAGTATGTCGGCCAGCGGCAGCATCTCGTTCTTGAGTATGGGCGCGAAGGTTATCAGGCGCGGACCCGGGTTGGAAATGCCGTCGCAGATGCGGTCGTCCTCGCGGGAATAGGTCGAGCCGAGCAGTTCAAGCGAGCCGTCCTCCTCGGCGGCGGTGACGCCCGCGCGGGCCAGGGCCGGTTCTTCGTCGTAGCGGGTCGGCGAGGAAGGCCCGGCTATGTTCAGCGCTATAAAATTCTTCTGCGAGTTTGCCATGAAGTCTGCGGTCGTGGAGAACTGGTGCAGGTTGTGCGGATGTTCCGGGGAGAAGCGCAGCGCGGCTGAGCCTTCCACTATCGTCTTGCCCAGGCCCAGCGCCACGTGCGCTATCGGGTCTTCGGCTTCCAGCGGGGGCACCGGGTAGTAGTTATAGGACTGCATAACTCCCGCGAAGGCCGGGTAGAAGCGGCCGGAGGGGTGCGCCCGGCCCACCACCTGCTGTATTATCACCGCCATCTTCTCTTCGTCTATCACCAGCGGGTTCAGCTTACGGTAGGCGCGCGCTTCGCGCGAGAAGACCGAGGCGTAGACGAACTTTACCGCCTGCTCCAGCTCGGCCAGGCGCTTGGCCGGGTCGGTGTTGTTGTTGGGCAGCATATAGGTCTTATAAACCCCGGCGAAAGGCTGCGTCTTCGAATCCTCCAGCAGCGAGGAGGAGCGCACCGCCAGCGGGCCCCGGAGCTTGTCCGTTATGGCCTCAAGATCGCGGGTGACATAATCCGGCAGGTGGGCCTTTTCGAAAATTTCGGCAACCTGCTCGTCGGAATGGTTCTCGTTGAGCAGGGAATCCAGCCCGTTCTGCTCCATGAAGAAGTCGAAGATATCGGTGGCCAGCACTATCGTATTGGGCACCGTTACGGTCACGCCCTCCCAGCGGGTCTCCAGGTCGCTCTTGCTCAGCAGGAAATCCACGAAGGCCAGCCCGCGGGCCTTGCCGCCTATCGATCCCGAGCCTGTCTTCACGAACGGGGTGGTATTGTCGAACATGCGCCGGTCGAACTTGAGCACGGTGCCCAGTTGGGTCTTGTAGATGAACTGGTGCAGGGTCTCAATAAGGTATTTGCGCAGCACCTCGGCATTGCTGAACTCGGAGAACTTTTTCGGGCGTATGTGGTAGGCGGTCTCGAACTCCGTGCGCGCGAACAGCCACTTGGAAAAGTGGTTGCGCCCGGCATGGTAAAGTATCGAATCCCCCGGCACCACCGGCAGAAGCTTGAGCATGGTATGCATATCGGCCGCGCGGGCTATCTCGAAGTTGTTCCTGTCCGTGAAGATGAAATCTCCGAAGCCGAAATAGCGCAGGATGAAGGCGCGCAGCTGCTTGGAAAGGTCCGGGGCGGCCTTGTGCATGAAAGAAGCGCCCAGCGCGCCGGCCGGCCCGGAAAATTTAGAGTTGGACGATTGCAGCAGCACCGGCATATCCGGGTTCTCCTCCTTTATGCGCCGCGTCAGTTCCAGGCCCGCCTCCGGGTTGCAGACCCCGTTCATCGGGTACTCTATGTCGCTTATGACGCCCAGCAGGTTCTCCTTGAAGTTGGAATAGATATGCCAGGCCTCGTCGTAAGTGCTGCAGAAAAGCACTTTCGGGCGCGCGCGCAGGCGCAGCGTTTTCTTGGCGGGGTTCAACTCCTCGGCCATCACTATATGCGTCTGCTTGAGCAGCTCCGTGTAGATGACCGGCAGGTAGGAGGAGTAGAACTTGATATTGTCCTCCACCAGCAGCACGGCCTGCACGCCCACTTCGGCGTCATGCTCGAAATTGCGCTCGTCCTCTATAAGGTTTATTATCGCGGAGAAAATCCGCGTGTCGCCGTTCCAGAGATAGACGCCGTCGGCCAGCGCGCAAGCCTCTGCGGGGATGTTCTTGGTGTCCTGGATATTAAAGGAGAGCAGCACCACCGGCAGCTCCGGGCGCCCGGTTTTCAGCTTGCGAAAGAAATCAGTCATATCCGTCTCGCCCACCTGTATCATCGCTATTACCAGGTCGAACGAACCGTTGGAGAGTTTTATCAGCGCCTGTTCCGAAGTGGATACCCGGGTTATCCGGGGCATGGCGCGCGGGCCGGGGTCCGGCATCTCCCCGAAAAGCGCCTCGTTGAGGCGGTCGTCGTCGGCCAGCAGGAAGGAGTCGTAAAGAGAGGCCACCATCAGCACGTTCTTTATCCTGAACGGCATCAGTTTTTCAAAACCGCCGAATTCCACTTCGTAGTCTAAAGCTTTTCGTTTGGAGTCCATAGTAAGGTAATTCTACAAAAAATACCCGCGCCGACGGTAAAACGGCCGGTCTTGTCAAGGGCCGCGGCATTTGCTAAAAGTAATGTGGTAATATTTCTCCCTGATCTCA
>PEXO01000236.1 GCA_002779045.1 Elusimicrobia bacterium CG08_land_8_20_14_0_20_59_10
AAGCCGATGGACTGTCGGCAGGCGAGCCCGCGGCAGCCGCTCCGGCAGCCGCATTCCCCCCCGTACAGGAACCTGTTTCAGCCATACCCCCGGCGGAGATCGCCCCGGCGGCAGGTGGTCCGGCGCTGAATGAACTCAGCCGGAAAATGGACATCCTGGCCTCTAATTCGGCCAGCCGTCAGGATATATCCTCTGCCACCGAGCCCCTGCGCATGAAGCTGGACCAGATGGGAGAAGTGCTCTCCAGCATGAAGAATTCCCAGTTCCAGCGGGAAATAATGGATAAACTTGCTTATCTTGAGAACGCCGTCAGCGATATCAAGTTCTCTATTAAGGATGGCGGCAAAGCTGCGACAGGCACATCCGCGTCCACTTCTTCGTCCCCTTCTCCTTCACCTTCAACAGATAAACTGACCTTTGAACCCAATTCCGCCACGGTTTTCAGCGTCCCGCCGCCGGAAAAGCCTAAGGCGCCCGCGCCCGACAAACCGGCAGACATAGTGGACCAGGGCGTAAAATCCTCAAAATTGAAAGGCATGATGTCGGGATTTTTCCGCAAGATGACCCAGCTGCTCTTAACACTTGCCCTGTTGCTTGCGGTACTCCTCGTGAGCGTTTTTGCGCTGAAAACAGCCAATGTCTTCGACGCCACGATATACATACCTTTCAAAATACCGTTCCTGTCCTCTCCTGTTACAACCGGGACCGATCGCCCGCTCCTGCCGTCCAATATAGAGAGTCAGCTGGCCCAATTAAAGGGAGAGCCCGCCCAGGACGGGGAACAGCCGGAAGCGAACAAAGAGCCGGACGTCTCTCCCGAGGTGGTATATTTCGCGCGCTACTATGCCCCCGTCGCCGGCGGCCCCAAACTTGAAGACAAGATAATGGAAGCGGCAGCCGCGGCCGAAGCTATCTATAACCCGTCCAACTGGCAGGCAAAAAGCACAGGCAAGGATCTCTACGAGGTTTCCTCGATGGCGCCCGGGGACACCAGCACTATGACTTTCACCTTCACCGTGGATTTCGCAAAGAAGACCATTACCCCCATAGATGAAAAAGGCAAGGCCGCATACAATGCCCTGATGCCTCCCCCCGCCTCCAAGAAGGCGCGCAACACCCGCTCAAAGAGGCGCGCGGCGGCGGCCAAAAAGAACGCGGCCAGAACGCAGGCCGCCCCGGCCAAAAAGAAACCGGCGGCGAAGACGACAAAGATCACCGCCGAGGAAAAGCAGGGAGCTGATGAAGAGTACGAATATGTCTACGAGGACGAGAAGTAGTCTCCCGGCAGGCAGCAGCCGGCTATAAGAGACCGGGAATTAAGGGGACAGTATATATAATTAGCTTTTTTTACCCTGGCAGGTAAATATTATCACGGATTACGACGGGTTCTAATGGCTATATTGCGTTTGAGGGACATTTTTATAGATTAAATATACTGTCCCCTTAATTCCGGGCGGTGGAGAGCCTGTTGCGGGCGGCTCTTTCCTTTAACGCTATCCTTACCAGTTCCTTCAGCACGGCCTCCGGCTTCAGGCCGGTCTTTTCCCACAGGCGCGGGTAGAGGCTGTGCGACGTGAATCCCGGCAGGGTGTTTATCTCGCAGAACCAGAACCTGCGCGGGTTCCCGGGGTCCACAAAGAAATCCAGCCGGGCCAGCCCGGAGGCCCCCAGCGCATGGAATACCTTCACCGCCATCGCGCGCAGGGCGGCGGAGGTCGCGGCCGGCAGCGGCGCGGGCAGCCTCAGTTCCATGCCGTTATTATCAAGGTACTTGGCCTCGTAGTCGTAGAACTCATGCCCCCCCTTCGGCACCACTTCGCCCGTTACGCTTGCGGCGGCGCCGGAAGCCGCCCCCAGCACGCCGCAGACTATTTCGCGCGCGCGGTCCACGCCTTTTTCTATCATAACGGCGGTATCAAAGCGGAAGGCGTTCTCCACCGCGGAGCGCAAGCCGCCCCGTTTTTTGACCTTGGTCACCCCCACCGAGGAGCCCTGCGCCACGGGTTTTACGAACAGGGGAAATCCCAGGCGCGCGGCCTTCCCGAGCAGCGGGCCCATTACGGGGCGCTGATGCGCGCGTATCACCACCTGCGGCAGCACCGGCGCCCCTTCGCGGGAGGCCAGTTCTTTTGAGATCAGCTTATCCATACTCACGGCGGAAGAGGTAACGCCGCAGCCGGTATAGGGCAGGCCCAGCATTTCCAGCAGGCCCTGCAGTACGCCGTCCTCCCCGGTGGAGCCGTGGATCATGGGGAAAACCACGTCGGGGCGCACTTTTCCGCCGCCGGATTTTTTAAAGCAGCCGCCGGCCAGGGAGGGCTCCAGCTCCGGGCCGGTAAGAGGGCGGCCTTCCAGCAGCGCTTTTGGCCGCACCAGCCGCCAGGCGCCGCGCCGGGGCGCGTAGAAAGGAAGTACGGCAAAACCGGCGACCTCAAGTTTGGAGCAGACGGTCTTCGCGGATTCTATGGAAACTTCATGCTCCGGCGACCTGCCGCCAAAAACCACAGCTATTTTCTTTTTCATAAAGTTTCTCCAGTCAAAAACCTAATCCTTTAGCCTTAATCCTTCCCCCGATTATCCCCCCGCCTATAACCCTATCCCTGTCATAAAACACGGCGGACTGCCCGGGAGCGACGGCGAACTGCGGCTTCTCGAATACTACTTTGGCGCTGCGGCCGGGTCCGGGCTCCACGCGGCAGGCGGCGGGCGTATGCCTGTAGCGGATCTGCGCCGAAGACCCGAACGGCGCGGCCGGCGCGGGGACCAGCCAGTTAAGGCCCGACACCAGGAAGCCCGACGAGTGCGCGGTTTCCCTGGGCCCCAGCACCACTTCGTTGGAAGCGGGGCGCAGTTCGGTTACGTAAAGACGCCTGCCGCCGTATACGCCGGTGCCGCGCCGCTGGCCCACGGTGAAATTAAAGAAGCCCCCATGCCTGCCAAGGCGTTTGCCCGCTATGTCCACCATAAGCCCGGGCCTGGGCTGTATTCCGGCATTCTTCTTAAGGTAGGAATTATAATTCCCGCCCGCTACAAAACAGATATCTTTGCTTTCCTGCCCGGTGGCGGAGGGCAGCCCCAGCCCGGCGGCCAGGCGGCGTATCTCCTTCTTTTCCCTGCCCCCGAGCGGGAAAAGGAGCCGGCCCAGCTGTGCTTTCTTGAGGCAGTACAGAAAATAGCTCTGGTCTTTGAGCGGGTCGGCGCCGCGGAACAGGCCGTAGCCGTCTTCGGTTTTTTTTATCTCGGCGTAGTGGCCGGTGGCCAGGTACCGGGCGCCCATGCCGCGGGCGAGGTCGAAGAGGTAGGAGAACTTGAGGTGGCGGTTGCATTCCACGCAGGGATTGGGCGTGGAGCCGGCCAGGTAGCCGCCCACGAATTTGTCTATGACCTTTTGGGAGAAGAGGCCCTGGGCGCTCTTGAAATAGTGGCGTATGCCGAGGACGCCGGCGGAGCTGCGGGCCTTGTCGGCGCTGTCGGCTCCGCCGCAGCATTTCACGGCGTCCTTCTTTTCGTCGAAAAGCCGCAGCGTAATGCCCACCACTTCGTACCCCTGCTCCTTGAGCAAAGCCGCCGCCACGGAAGAGTCCACCCCCCCCGACATGGCCACTACGACTTTCTTCTTCATCCTCCTATTTTAGTATTTTTGCCCGTAAGTCGGTTCAGGGGTGGCCCGTTTCCTTGCCTGGGGTAAAGGTATTACTGGCCGAAGTCGAAGCCTTTGAAGAGGTCTTCCTCCGCGCTGGCGGCGGCCGGGTTTTGGGGGGTGGCGCCGGCAGGCTGCGACGCCGACGGCATGGTGCCGGGGGCCTTGGCGCCCGGCAGGCCCGACATGCGGCCCTTGCCCTCGCCCACGGCCTCAACTATCACCTTGCGCACCCCCTCCGCAAAAGCCAGGAAACCGGAATCCATGTTGTAGTAAAGCCTGAATGAGGTCTCCTTCTGCTGCGGCTCATAGGCCTTGCCCAGGTTTATCTTCTGTTGGTCCCAGCCCGGGTTGTACACCAGTTTGCCGTACAGCTCAACCTCCTCTTCCAGAACGGGAAGCGAGAAATGTATTTTGTAGAGTCCCATGGAATCGGTAATGCCCGGAGCGAAAGAAAGGTTGACCACCGCGGCCACGCTCTCATTGCCGCCCATAGCGAACACATCAGCCTCCCCCCCGGCCTTGCCCTTGCCGGACTCCGGCACGACCTTTACCGTAACCCCTTCTATGGGATTGCCCTGGTAATCCGTTATCATGCCCTGTATGCTGCCGTCCAGGAATATCCCCATCTTGGTGGTGGAGAAGAAAAGATAATTCCTCTTGCCGGTAACCTTCTTGGTAAGGGAAAGGTCCGTCACGCGCTGCTCGGTAAAATCGTTCACCTTCAGCACCTTAAGCCCGCCGCAGCCGGCCAAAGGAACACAGAACGCGCAAAGGACCGCATAGATGATGTTTTTTTTCATATCCGTCACCTGTCAGTTCCCTCAGCAGCGCCTTCCTCCTCCGCCGCCTGCTCCGGCGCAGGTTGTCCGTCCGGCACCGCCGCAGGGACGGCCGCCGACGGCGGGGCCTGGGCCGTTTCCGGATAAGGCGTGTTCTTCACGAAGAAGACCACGCGCCGGTTACGGCGGCGGTTCTCCTCGTTGTCATTAGGCGCTATAGGGTGGAATTCGCCGTAACCCACGGACGCCATGCGTTTCGGCGAGAAACCGCGGCCGAGAAAATATTTCACTACGCTGGTGGCGCGCGCCGAAGACAGCTCCCAGTTGCTGGCGAACTGCCTGGTGGCTATCGGGATATTGTCGGTGTGCCCCTCTACTATTATATCGTGTTTAAGCGAAAGGGTTTTAAGCGTATCGGCTATCTTCTCCAGCTTGGAGCTCATATCCCCGGTTATCTCGGAGCGGCCGCTCTCGAAGAAGGAGAACTGGCCCTGCTCCTCCAGCGTTATGCGCATCCCCTCCTTGTCCATCTTCACCTGGCCCGACATCTTGCCGTCCTTTATCATTTCCTGTATATCCTGCTGTGCTTTCTGCATATCCTTGTTCAGCGCGGCGGACAGGGCGTAGAGGATGATGAAGAAACAGACCAGCTCGGTCATCAGGTCGGCGTAATTTATCAGCCACGGCGGCGCGGGGTGGCCTATCTGCGCCACCCTGGGATCGTCCTCCGGGATCATGTTCTTGGCTCTTATCGGCATAAAGAAAAGCTGTTCTCTTCAAGGCTCCGCGTTACGCGGCCCCGGTTCCGGCGCCCGGCGCGCCCCCGGGAGCGGCTTCCGGAGCCGGCTTGGCCTCTTTCTTGACGCTCAGGCGCTTCGAAGGCTCCAGATAGGCCTTCAGGTTGGCTTCCACCACGCTGGGGGTGGAGCCGCTCTGCAGCAGCAGTACGCCGCGGATAATGATCTCCTTCACGAAGAGTTCCTCTTCGGAACGGTGTTTGAGCTTGCCGGCCATGGGCAGGAAAAGCCAGTAACCGGAACCCAGGCCATAGAAGGCCGCGGCCAGGGCCACGGCCATCAGCTTGGGCACATTAGCCACATCCTCAATGGAGGACAA
>PEXO01000261.1 GCA_002779045.1 Elusimicrobia bacterium CG08_land_8_20_14_0_20_59_10
TTCGCCGCCGGCTTTTCCGGATACCAGATTTACAAAAGAATAAACCTTCATCTTTACGGCGACAGCCTGGAAATAAACCCCGACCCCGTGGACCTGGATGAAAAAGACGACGATGTCCGGGCTGAAAAAAAGAACAAAATAGAAGTACCGGAACCCGAAGCCCGGACGGAAGAGAACGAACCGGCCGCCAAAGAATCCCAGGCCCAGGCGAACGCGGATGAAAACAAAAGAACAAAAGCCGTAAGAACGACTTTCGAATATAAGGATAAAAAAGCGAAAAAAGTCCTGCTTTCCGGAAGTTTTCAGAAATGGAAAGACACCCGGATGAAAGGCAAAAACGGGACCTGGGCCCTGGACGTTTACATCCTGCCCGGGAACTATTTCTACCATTTCGTAGTGGATGGGAAAAAGGTGCTGGACTCCAAAAATCCTAAAACCCCGATGGGAGAATCGCTGATAATGGTGAAATAACAGGCGGAAGGCAATGGGAAAGGCAAATTAGAGGCGTAGCAAAGTAGATGCGTGGCAAAAAGCGAAAAACAATGCAGGGATAATAGTAAAACGAGCAATGCCGGCGAGGAAGCGGGATTAAGAGAAGACCGCAGATTTAAAGATTATTTAACATTATTGTAACACGGGAAACCTAGAATATACTAGAATAAACCTATGATAGACAAATTTAAATTTTTCCTTTTTCTCGCCCTGTTTTTCGTCCTTTGTTCCGGGGATCTGCGCGCCATAGCCAGGCATAACCACGCGATGGCCGTTCTGCCCGACGGGAACTTCATCTCCTGCGGCGGCATAGACGCCGGCGGGGTGAACGCCAGGAACGACTGCGACCTTTACGACACTAAGACCAATGCTGTCACGAACCCCGCGTTCGGCGGAGCGAGAGCCTACCACACGCTGACCGTGCTTTCGGACGGAAGAGTGCTGGCCGCGGGCGGAATAACAATCGTCGGCGGCGCGCCTTTGCGGACCGCCGCCGTTTTCAACGGGACCGCCTGGGCAGCCATAAACGGCGGGGCCGACGTGATGATGTCGGCCAGGGCCAACCATACCGCAACTTTGATAACCAGAGGCGCGGACGCCGGGAACGTGCTCATCTGCGGCGGACAAACTACCGCCGTTTATCCAGGCTCCATTACCAACACCTGTGAAATTTTTATAACCACCGCCGCCGCTTCTCCCTGGTTCAAAACCACGACCGCCATGTCCACTTCCAGGATGGCTCATACCTCTACCCTCCTGAACAACGGGAAAATCCTGCTCTCGGGCGGCATAAACAGCTCCGGCTACTACATGTCCACCCAGGAAATGTACGACAACATAACGAGAACCTTCTGGCCCGCGGCCGCCCTCACGGAAGCCAGGGCCTATCACAACGCCGTAGGCCTCAATAACGGCAGCGTACTGATAATCGGCGGGTACAACCCGACCAACCTGGCCGACAAATTTTCCGAAGACCTTCCCGCGGTGCAGGTCAGACAGAACCAGGGCACTCAAGGCTATCTGGAAAGCATGGAACTGTTCAGCGCCAATGGCGCCAGAATGGCCATCGGCGGGGAGGAGTATTACGTTATGCCTTACAGAATTTCCAGAAATTCCGCTATACTCCTGCCGGACGGCAAGGTGGATATGATCGGCGGTTACGGCAATATTCCGGTCTCTTATTTCGAGATGACTCCGGAAGTGGACGAAGGCTCCTATCTCAATGTCAGCAGCGTTTTCACCGGCCAGGCCACAGGCATAAGGACCGCCAACCTTACCGGCGGAGCGGTAAGTTTCGAAGTGGACACGAACCTCTCCAGAGCGGTCACGGCGAGGATAGTGGAAGGCGACATGTTCTTTTCCAACCCGACAGACCCCACTCAGCCGGCATTCAGCATGAGCAATATAGAGGCTTACAACCTTGGCAATTCCACCGCCGTCATAGACGGAGACTGGATAGGGACCGAACACGGCGGAAGGTTTTTAAACACCGTAACGCTAAGCAATTTGGGCCAGATATCGCCCAGCGCCTATGTCAAGTTCACTCCCGTAGACACCACTGCGACAAACGCCATACTAGACGCGGGAACCATAAATTTCACACCGAGCCCTCTGGCGCTGGCCCAGAGCGGGCTGCTCCTGAATTCAAGTTCCATAACGGTCGACCTGGTCTTCAAGATTCCAGGCATATACGCCCAGGGAGGAGTCACCGTCACCGGCACGGTGACCGTAAGATCCGCCAATATAGCTTATACGAATCTAAGCACCCCCACGATAAGGGCCAGCATAGCTATAGGCGGGGCCGGCGGCATAGATTCCGGATACGGCAATGTGGTCAACGCTCCGGTTACCGCCGCGTATGAAAACGGCGTTCTGGTCGGCGTCGTTACGGTCAATAATGTGGTGATAACCGGACTGGAGGGGGATATAACCAATAACTCCGAAAACGACACGCTCGATTCCGGACTGGACGTCTCGGACCAGCTTCTGCAAAACCTTAACATCGAATTTTCCTTCACCCCCAACAGGGTTTACCTGACTTTGCCGGACCAGAACGAACCCACTACTTTCGCCGTGGGCAGGTCCACTGCCGTCATAAGACAGGCTATTTTCGCCGATGAAACTCATTTCAGCCCCAAGGAGGCCCTCTGGTCCTTTAACGACGTCTACGCTCCTATTTTCGACCATGCGACCATACTGACGCCTGCGGCGGACGTTTATACCAGGGGCGGCCGGAACTGCGAAAACAATGTGCCGGCCGATTGCGAAAGAGCCACCCCGGGATTCACCGCCCGGGATATAAGCGGAGTCGTGATAATGCAAAACTGGACGGCCTGGCCCAGAGAATCGATACTGAAGACGAAGCGGGCCTTTCACACCAGCACACTGCTTCCCGACGGTAACATACTTAACTGCGGCGGAACCGACGGCCTGAGAACCCTGAGCTCCTGCGAGCTTTACTTCAAGGGGACCGACACCAGCGTCTTCGTCAGTTCCATGACTTCGCCCAGGGCTTTTCATACCGCCACTCTGCTTTCCAACGGCAACGTTCTGATAGCCGGCGGCACGGACGGCTCCTCGGAAAATTCCCCGGCCCTCAAATCGGCCGAGATCTATTATCCGGACACCTACAGATTCGTAAAGACTTCCTCCATGACCGTGGAAAGGATGATGCATACCGCCACCATGCTGGCGGACGGGAACATCGTGGTCATCGGCGGGAGTTCCAACGGCAGCTACCTGAATTCCGCGGAAGTCTACATAAGCACGGCCGAGGCCTGGCAGCCCGTCACGGCCACTTTAACCAACCGCAGAAGCCAGCATACCGCCACTTTCATGAAGAACAACACCATACTCATAGCCGGCGGCGTGAACGGCGGAGGAGTTCTTAACAGCGCCGAAACGTTTAATCCGGCCAACAGGACCTTCGCGGCCGCGCCCGGCGATCCTACCATGAATTCCCGCAGGGTATGGCACACCGCCAATCTGCTTAAGGACGGGAGGGTCATAGTCATAGGCGGGTCCGACTCCGGCGGAATAGCGGGAGATTCGGGGATACTGGACACCTCGGAAATTTACGACGGCGCCTCCTGGACCCTGGTCGAGAATATGCCCAACGGCGGCAATAAAAATCTGGCGCCGAGAGCCAGACATACCTCGACCCTTCTTCCCAACGGGAAACTGATGATAGTGGGAGGGGAAAGGCCGAGCCTTCCCCATTCATTCGCCGAAGGCTTCGACGTGGATTTTTCCACTTTCCAGTACCAGGGAGAGACGGAATACAGGACCGGCCACACCACCGTCCTTATTTCCACCGGCTACCTGTTCGCGATAGGCGGATACGACGGCACCCAATACCTTGACACCATAGACAAACTTTATTTTACCTACGAACCAGACTCGCAGGGACTGGACGCCTTTACCGAGAGACATCCCTTTATTTCTACGGCCACGGAATACATAGACCGCGGGACGCGCCTGACGCTGCTGAGCAGCGCGACGAACTTCCACGGCATAACGGAAGCTTCGGGCGGCGGCGGCGGCGTGCGCAACGGCTCTTTTTCCAATCCGAGACTGTACCTGAACGCCGTGGACAATCCCTCCAGCTTTCTGGTTGACCTTACCACCAGGATATACGCGTCCAACCCCACTTGGGAAAAAACCCTTTCTTCCATCACCGTAAACCTCCCCTTAAACCCGGGAGAGCTTCCTTACGGCTGGTACCATCTGCACGTGTGCGACAACGGCCAGTTCTCGGACGGTTTCCTCGTGCAGATAACGAGCGAAAGACCCAAGAACAAGATAGCCGGCCCCATACTCGGCGAAACCCAGAGCACCACCACCATAAAATGGAACTGGTATCTGGGCGCCCTGACCCTTTCCGACGGTTACGCGATCTTTTCGTCCAGCGACAATGTCTTTATTTCCACCATGGCCCTGGTCGACCCGGTCACCTTTTACCAGTCTGGCCTGACTCCCAACACAGCCGTCTCCATAAAAGTGACCGGCTATAACATGGGGGGCTACGGCACGGAATTCGTAAAATCCGCCACTTACTACACTTTCGCCAACCCGCCTAAAAACATACAGATAACCAGAGCGAGTTTCGAAACGGCCGAAGTCACCTGGGACCCGAACGGCAATTCGGATTTTACGGCCTACGAACTTTCCCTCTCGCCGAACAGCGACTTCTCGGCGAGCGTTTCGACGCCCGTGCGTTTCGACGATAATCATGTCAGCACGTCGGCCGAGATTACGGGGCTCACGCCGGACCTGATATACTATTTCAGGGTAAGAGCGAAAAACAACTCGAACCCGGCCGTGTATACCGTTTTCGACGACAGTTATACGGCCGGAACGCCTGTTTCCACGGCTACGGTATCGGCCATAATAAATCTGAAAGGCACTCCGCTCTCGGTGAGTTCCATACGCTGGGACTGGGACGAGGGCGAAGGCGCCGACGGCTACCAGCTTTACAAGCTCGGAGTGGCGATGGACACACTGAAAGTAAGCACTGAAAACCCCGTGTTCATAGCGTCCACTTCGTACAATTATTTTACCCAAACCGACCTTTCCACCAACACCTTTTACGCGGTAATGGTCTTCGCCTTCAAGGACATGCCTCCCCTCGGCAGTTTCGTGAACGACATACAGGGGCCACCTACGGTTTCGACGGTCACCTTTACTCTCGCTTCCAAGCCGCTGCCCAACGAACCCAACGTTTTCACCAATGTACAGGCCGACAGATTCACCGTCAACTGGCAGGCGAACGGCAATCCGTATTACACCCTTTACGGGGTGGCCATCTCGACCTGCAATTCGCCGGAATCTTATTCCACCTATACCGTGACCGCGACTTCCCTGACCCTGACCAGTCTTTCGCCTAATTACCCCTATTACACCAGGCTTGTGGCGGTCAACGGGGACGACATTCTTTCGCCCATAGCCGACCTCGGCGTGAAATATACCAGGGCCAAACCGCCTTCCGACGTGCTGGCGGCGACGGTCACCATGTCCGGCGTCACCATAAACTGGGACACACAATCCAATTCCACCTTTACGACCTATGAAGTAAGGGGCACTACCGTTCCGCCGGAAGA
>PEXO01000014.1 GCA_002779045.1 Elusimicrobia bacterium CG08_land_8_20_14_0_20_59_10
CTTCGGAGGCTCCTGTGATATCCATTTCACCACGGGCGCTGAAACCTTATTTTACCTTATTTTCGCTCCGACCCTTTTACCAGCTTCCCGGCCAGGTCCCGCACTTTCCCGCGGAAACCGGACAGGTCGGCCGGGACCGGGCAGCCGCCCTGGGCGAAGTCCGGCCGGCCGCCGCCGCCGCCGCCGGTAGCGCCGGCCACATCCTTTACAAGGGCCGACGCGCTGAACGCGCCGCCTTCCACGGCAGAGGAAGCGACGAAAGACAGTTTTTCCCCGGAAACCGAGAACAGGAAAAGCACCGCCCGCGTATATTTCTTTTTAAGCCCGTCGGACATATTGCGCAGCTCGTTCATCGCGGCGCCGTCGGCCTGCAGCAGCACAAGCTTTATCCCCCCGGCAAGCTCGGACACTTCCTCTCCGGAAACAGGCGCCGCCTTGTTCCTGCCGGAGCGCAGCTCTTTTACGGTATCAAGCAGCTGCCCCACGCGGGCTTCAAGCTCCTGCGGCGGAACGGAGAGCCTGCCCGAGACCTTCTCCGCGATATGCGCCAGGCCGGAAAGATATTTGACCGCGGCGGGTCCCGCCACGCCCTCTATGCGGCGCACGCCGCGGGATACGGAAGACTCTTTAAGTATCTTCAGAGTGATCAGCTCGCCCGTGCAGTCTATATGGGTGCCGCCGCAAAGCTCCAGGCTGTAGCGGTCTTTGGCCGCGCCGAACCCGCCGCGGTTTATCAGCACGAAGCGCGCGGGGTCCTTGTATTTCTCCCCCAGGAGCGTAGTGGCGCCGAATTCCCGCGCGTCGGCCAGCGGTCGCTCGGCCTTGTGCACGCGCAGGTTCTCGCGGACGGCGCTGTTGGCTATCTCCTCCACGCGGGCCAGTTCCTCTTTGGTCGGGGCCCTGGCAATAGTATAGTCGAAGCGGAATTTTACCGGGTCCACTTCGGAGCCGGCCTGGCGGGTGCTCTCCCCGAACACCTGCTTAAGCGCGGCGTTGATCACGTGCGTGGCGGTGTGGTTGCAGGAGGTGAGGTAGCGGTCGAAAGAGACCCGCGCCGAGACCTTCATGCCGGTCTTAAGCGTTTGGTGAACGCGCACCGCGTGAAAATACACCTTTTCAACCGGCTTCTGCGTGTCGGTCACGGAAGCGGCCTCTTTCTCCCCGGTAAATAACGAACCCAGGTCCCCCGCCTGTCCGCCGGACTGGGCGTAGAACGGGGTGACGTCGAGCACGGCGTAGCCGGCGGAGCCCGCCGGCAGCGACTCCACCATTTCCCCGGCGGCATCCAGCAAAGAAATTATGGACGCGTCGCAGGAAGTCGCCTCGTAGCCCGCAAAAACCGTGGCGGGAAGTTTTTCCTCCGCGGTCTGAAAAAGAAAGGAGTTCTTCTCGCCGGAATCCTTCCAACCGGCCTTGGCCACTCCCTGCGCGGCCTTGCGCGCCTCCTCAAACCCCTTCTCGTCCACCGGTACGCCTTTCTTGTCGGCCAGTTCGCGCGTAAGCTCGAAAGGGAAGCCGTAGGTCTCGTAAAGGCTGAAAGCCTCTTTGCCCGGGATGCCTTTGGGATATTTCCCAAGCAGGTCCGACAGGTACCTCTCCCCGGTCTCCAGCGTCTCTGTAAAGCCCTGCTCCTCGAAGCGCAGCGTCTCGGAAATCTGCTTCGAGGCCGCCTCCACCTCCGGGTAAACGCCGCGGAAAATATCATAGACGGGCGCGGTGAGCTTATGCAGGAACGGGTCCTTCGCGCCCAGCATACGGCCGTAACGGCTGGCCCGGCGGATAAGGCGGCGCAGCACATAACCGCGGCCCTCGTTGGAGGGAATGATGCCCTCGGCTATCAGGAAAGAAGAGGCGCGCAGATGTTCGCTGATTATGCGGAAAGCCGCCTGTGATTCGTCCGAAGACTTATAATCCACTTTCAGCAGCTCCGAGGCCGCCTCTATCACGGGATAGAAAAGCGAGGTCTCAAAAGGGGACTCTTTTCCTTCCACCACCAAGGTCAGGCGCTCCAGGCCCATGCCGGTATCTATGTTCTTTTTAGGCAGCGGCTTGTAAACTCCGCCCGGCTGCTTGTCGAACTGCGTGAAAACATGGTTCCAGATCTCTATATAGCGGTCGCAGGAGCATTTGCCGGGGCCTTCGCAGCCGGGATGGTCGTATTTCGCGCCGCGGTCCCAGTATACCTCCGAGCACGGGCCTGACGGGCCGGTATCGCCCATGGCCCAGAAATTATCCGCGTCGCCCAGCTCTAATATGTGCGAATGCAGGTTCTTGGGTAGGATGTTCTCCCAGATGGCGCGGGCCTCCTCGTCGCGCGGCGCCACGCCGCCGCCGTAAATGGACGGGTAGAAGCGCTCCGCGGGCAGGCCCATTTCTTTTGTAAAGAACTCCCAGCCCCAGGCCAGGGATTCCTTTTTGAAATAGTCCCCGAAAGAGAAATTCCCGAGCATCTCGAAAAAAGTCAGGTGGCGGATGGTGCGCCCCACATTATCGATGTCCGTGGTGCGGAAACTTTTCTGGCAGGAGGCAGCGCGCTTCATGTCGGTCTTGAGGCCCAGGTAATAAGGCTTGAACTGCACCATGCCCGCCGAAGTGAACAGCAGCGTAGGGTCGCCCTCCGGTATCAGCGGGCCGGATTTGACCACGGGGTGGCCGTTCTTCGCGAAGAAATCTAAAAAGCTTTTGCGTATCTGGTGGCTTTGCATAAAATCCTTGAAAACATTACTGCGGGAAAGAAATCCCCGCTGTCTCCGAAGGAAATTATACAAAATTGCCCCGTTCGGGCAGGGCTGCGCGCCTATTGACCGCGGTCAATAGTACTATTGCCGCGGAGCATGGGGCTTTTGTCACTTACCAGGAACCCGGCAACCGTGTATCATATGAACACTCAGGAGGGCAAATATATGAAAATAACGGCCGTGGCGTTTTTTATGATCTTCTCCGGCACGGTGCAGGCGTCGGACTTCTCCGCGCTGCAGACGCTTAAACTCCCGGAAACGTCCGCCGCCGCCGCGCGTTTCGGGAAAATACTGCGCATGACCTCGCCCGGAGCCGACGGCAGGGCGGCCCTGCTTGCCGCGAACGAGGCCGAGTGGAAAACGGAGCTCTGCGGAGCTACTACGGTGGAACTGATGGAGCGCCTGCGCGCCGCGACCCCCGAAGAACAGGACAGGATAATATTGCGCTGCGGCTTTGTGCTGGACGCGGGCTGGATCATAAAGCAGGAATACGAGGACCTTGCCGTTGAGCAGCTTAATGGCGCCTGCGTAAAAGGCGGGGAAGCCTCCGTCAATGCCGGCTATTGCCCGGTTTATAACAACTGGCTTCAGATCTACACCTTAAAGACCGGCATGGAAGAGCTCAGGCTTTCAGGCGGCCGATTAAAGATCTAAAGCAAGCGCTGTTCATCGCAGCGCCTTGCGAACGCCCCGCTTGGGAAACCCTCCGTGCAACCGGCATGGAAACTTGATGAAAAAGCCCCTTCTCGGACTGATAACGCTCTGCCTGGCAGCAGCGTTGCCTGGTCTTTTGGCCTGTTCTACGCAAAAACCGCCCGGTCTTTCACGTCGCGGGTAAAAATTGACTTGCCGTCCGCATTTTCTTACCATTTAATTGCAGTCTTTAAGAACCCGCTTTAAACGCTCCCGCCGGCTTGCGCGGGCGCGGGAACAAGGAGAGCACATGCCTGTCATCACCGGACTTTTACAGAAGAAAATGAACGAAACCAGCTACAAGAAACTGGCTGCCCTGAAAAACCCGAAAGTAACGGCCTTCGTGGAAGAATTCGCCCGCCGCTGCAATCCCAGGTCCATCTATGTCTGCGACGACGGCCCGGAAGACGCGGCTTACCTCAGGAAGCTGGCGCTTGAGAAGGGAGAAGAGCGCCCCATGGCGCTGCCTAACCAGACCATACACTGGGACGGCTACGGCGACCAGGGCCGCGACAAAAAGGCCACCCGCTACCTGGCCCGCCCGGAACAGCTGGAAAAAATGAGATCGCTGGGTGCCCTGCCTTATGAAGAAGGCCTGGCGGAAATACTGGGCATTGCCGAAAACATCATGGAAGGCAAGGACGCCGTGGTGAAATTCTTCGCCGAGGGCCCCACCCGCAGCCCCTTCACCGTGCCCTGCGTGCAGTTCACCGATTCCTTCTATGTGGCCCACTCCGAAGCCATCCTCTACCGGCCCGCCTATGATCACTTCCTTAACATGAAAGACGGCGAGAAAGACGTTTTTTTCCGGTTCATTCACTCCGCAGGCAGGCTGGACAAGCTGGGCTGCTCCGTCAATATAGACAAGCGCCGCGTCTACATGGACACGAAGGATAATATTGTCTACTCCATGAACAACCAGTACGCCGGCAATTCCATCGGCCTCAAGAAACATTCCATGCGCCTGGCCATTAACAAGTCCGGCAATGAAGGCTGGCTCTGCGAGCATATGTTCCTGATGGCCGCGCTGAACCCTGAAAAAGGACGCAAGACTTATTTCGCCGGCGCCTACCCTTCAGCCTGCGGCAAGACCTCGACCGCCATGATACCCGGAGAAAAGATAGTAGGCGACGATATAGTGTATCTCCGCAATATCGGCGGGGAGTTCCGCGGCGTCAACGTGGAGCAGGGGATCTTCGGGATAATAAAAGACGTGAACGCCGAAGACGACCCCGTGATCTTCAAGAACCTGATGCTGGACCAGGAAACCATCTTCTCAAACATCCTGCAGGGCCCCGATAAAAAACCCTACTGGCTGGGCTGCGGCCTGGAAACCCCCGGCGAGGGGATGAACAACCACGGGCCGTGGAAAAAAGGCGACAGGGACGCGGAAGGCAAAGAGGTCCCGCTGGCCCACGGCAATGCGCGCTATACCATACGCCTGGACTACCTGGATAATTTCGACCAGGAAGGCTTCGAAGCCAAAGAAGGTGTGAAGGTGCAGGGCATCCTTTACGGCGGCCGCGACAGCGATACCACCGTGCCCGTGGAGGAATCCCCGTCCTGGGAGGACGGGATACTATTAAAGGCCTGCACGCTGGAATCCGAGACCACCAGCGCCACACTGGGCAAAGAAGGGGTCAGGACGCCATCGCCCATGGCCAACCTGGACTTCGTCGCCTACCCGCTGGGCCGGTACGTGCTGAACAATCTCAACTTCGTAAAAGGCATAAAAGACACGCCGCGCATCTTCAGTAATAATTATTTCATGCGCGGCCCGGACGGGAAGTTCATGACCGGCAAACTGGCCAAGAAGGTCTGGCTGCACTGGGCTGAGGGCCGCATCCACGGCGAATACGGTGCGCATGAAACGCCCACCGGCAGAATACCGCTCTATCCCGACCTGAAGAAACTTTTCAAGGACCTCCTGGACACGGAATTCAGCGAGGCGGACTATACCTATCTTTTCACCTTCCGCTGTTCCAAATGGCTGGAGAAACTGGACAGGACGGCCGCCTTCTTTAAAAAGATGGACCCGGACGCCCCGGCCTTGCTCGACGCCCGCTGGGAAGAGGCTAAGAAGAAGATAGCGGCCGCAAAAGCCGCGCACGGCGACGAGATCCCCCCCGGGGCCTATAAGCCCTGATCGCCGCGCTCCTGGTCGTCAAGCGGGGTGTCGGCGGGAGTAATGGCATTGCAGCCGCCCTTATAGTTGGCGGCTAGGTCAGGGTAATTGTAACCCATGCCGGTGTCTATCACGGCCACTTTCACGCCTTTGTCCGCGGTATAGTCCCAGGCGGCGGCAGCGTTAACGCGCTTCACACCCCAGGGCATCTCTTTTTCCGCGGGAGCGATCTCGGGCTTTATCCGGGCGGCCGCGGGAGCCGACCAGCCTTCCCCGGCGCGTATCATCCTGAGCGCCCTGTTCAGGGAAGGAAGGGGCAC
>PEXO01000021.1 GCA_002779045.1 Elusimicrobia bacterium CG08_land_8_20_14_0_20_59_10
TCAGTTATTTCATTACGCTTCCTTAGCGGGCCGCAAGGTGCTGATCTACGGCAACCATGAAAAAAACCTGGTCTTACTGGCGGAAGGCGGGTTCAAAGAACAGCATCCCTGCCTGACGGTCCAGATTTTCGGTACGCCGGTCTACCTGGTGCATGAGTGCCCGCCGGCTTTGGAAGCTCTCCCCTCTCCGTGTATGTATTGCCTGCATGGGCATGACCATAACAAGCAAAGCCGGCACCCGTTCCTTAACATCGCCGCCGACCTGTGGAAATTCCGGCCTCTTAGCGAGGATGAAGTGGCGCAGGCCCTGGAGCTGCCATGATAATATTCCAGGGAAAGCGGGATGAAAACGCTTTCTTAAGTAATTTCTTTCCGGCGCCGGAGAGAGTTTGGGCGGCGAAGGTTTTGCGGTCAGTTCCCACCCGGAGGGAAGGCGTTGCCGCAGGAGGTAAAGCACCTCCCGCTCAAGCCTGTTGCGTGAAAAGCCTTTGTTGTCCATGATGCGCAACATGGTATAGGGGCTCAGTAAGAACAGAGGCCAGGGTTCTCCCCTTGAACGGCTGCCTTAAAGATTGGGATAATTGTTGCCGGGGCTGAGCCCCGGCATTAATAGGGAACTTTTTTATGGGAAAAAATAAAAAGATAAAACGCATAGCCATCAACACCGGCGGCGGGGACGCGCCGGGGCTGAACGCGGTGATAAGGGCCACGGTCATCTCGGCCCTGAACCGCGGCTGGGAGGTTTACGGCATCAGGGAGGGCTATAACGGCCTGATGAAGCCGGAGGATTATCCGGAGGGCGGCATTTTCCCTCTCACCCGGGCCAGCGTGCGCGGCATCACGCATCTCGGCGGCACGATACTGGGCACCACCAATAAGGGCGATCCGCGCAAGTACCCTACCCGGGGCAGGGACGGCAAATGGTTCGAGAAGGACCGCACCTCCGAACTGGTGGCCGCTTTCCGGCGGCACCGGCTGGACGCGCTGGTGGCGCTGGGCGGCGACGGTTCGCTTAGCATCGCCAATGTGCTGGCCGGGAAAGGCCTGCGGGTGATAGGCGTGCCAAAGACCATAGACAATGACCTCAAGAAGACCGTGGCCACCTTCGGTTTCGATACCGCCGTCTCCTTCGCCACGGACTGTCTGGACCGGCTGCATTCCACGGCGGAGGCGCACCGGCGCATCATGGTGGTGGAGGTGATGGGCCGCTACGCCGGTTGGATAGCGCTTAATTCCGGCATCTCCGGGACGGCGGACGCCATTTTGATCCCCGAGATTCCCTACGACATCAACAAGGTGGCCGGCGCGATGAAATACCTGGAGAGCAAGGGCAAGTATTTCGGCATTGTGGTGGTGGCCGAGGGCGCCAGGCCCAAGGGCGGCAAGGTCTGCGTGATCAGCAGGGAGCTGGGCCGCCAGGAGAAGCTGGGCGGCATAGGCGAACAGGTGCGGCTGGAGCTGCAGGCGCTGACCGGGCGCGAATGCCGTACCGTGGTGCTGGGCCACCTGCTGCGCGGCGGCAGCCCTACGACTTTCGACCGCCTCCTGTCGCTGCGCTTCGGCGCGGCGGCGGTGCGGGCGCTGGCCGAAGGCAGGAGCGGCGTGATGGTGGCGCTGGACCCGCCCAAGGTGCGCTATGTGCCGCTGGAGCAGGCCACCAAGCGCCTGAAGACCGTGCCGCCCGACTGCGACAGCATACTGACCGCGCGCAGCCTGGGCATCAGCTTCGGGGATTAGGGACCGGCGCCGTCCCCCGTCCGCCCTCCGGGTAAATATATGCTTTCAGCTATAATCCTGGCGGCCGGGGAATCCTCGCGGATGGGCAGTCCGAAAGCCCTGCTGCAATGGCGGGGCCTGCCGTTCATAGAGCATGTCTGCGCCGCGCTGCGTGAGGCCGGTATTCCCGACCGGGTGGTAGTGCTGGGCCGGGATTCCGAGCGGATCCTGGCCGCCTGGCGGCCCGGCGGCGAGAAGGTGGCCGTGAACCCACGGCCGGAGGACGGACAGCTTTCCTCCCTGCGCGCGGGCCTGGAGGCCGCGGAAAAAGATTCCGCGGCTTTCCTGGTCTGCCTGGCCGACCAGCCCACCATAGCGCCGGGCACCTACAGGGCGGTGCTGGACTGCTGGCTGGCCAACAGGGGCAGCGTGGTCATTCCGCGCTTCTTCAGGGCTTCCGATGCGAGGCTGAAGCGGGGCCACCCCATAGTGATCCCGGCGGTCCAGCGCGGCCTGTGCTTCGAAGGGCCGCTGGAAAAGGGCCTGCACTGGGTTACCCATCATCCGGCGGTGAAGGTACTCGACCTTGACGTTAAAGACCCTGAGATAATCCGGGATATTGACACGCCGGAGGATTACGCGGCGCTGATAACAAAACCGAATTATGTAAAATAGTCCGTATCATGAAAGAAACCAGGAACCTTATTAAAATGCTCTCCGAGGCCATCGATTCCGGCCGGGCCGCCGCTTTCGTCACCGTCATTTCCGTGGGCGGCTCCACGCCGCGCGAGGCCGGCGCCAAAATGCTGGTCTACTCCGACGGCTCCATAGAGGGCACCGTCGGCGGCGGCTCCGTAGAGGCCCTTGTTATGAAACAGGCCGTGCGGTGCATCAGCAATGGCGAAGGCGGCAAGTTCGTCTTCAGGCTTAAGCCCGGCGGCAATACCGGCATGATCTGCATGGGCGATATGGAAGTCTATATAGACGTGTACAAGATCCCCCTCAAAATATTGATACTTGGCGGCGGACACGTGGGGCTGAAGCTGGCCGAAGCCTGCCGCCTGGCCGGCTACCCCTACTCCGTGGCCGACGACAGGAAAGAGTTCGCCAACGCGGAGCGCTTCCCGCAGGCCTCGGCCATAATAAATGAATTTCCGCACAAGGCCGTGGAAGCCGCCGGCGTGGACAAAGACACTTATGTCGTCATTATGACCCGCGGGCACTCGCTGGACAAAGAATGCCTGGAAGCAGCCATGAAGACGGACGCGCCCTATATAGGCATGATAGGCAGCGCTCCCAAGGTGCGCAAGCTCTTCCGCCAGCTCGCCAAGAAGAAGGTCTACCCGCTCAGGGATAAACGCGTGCATTCGCCCATCGGGCTTGACCTCGGCGGCAAAACCCCCGGCGAGATAGCCGTCTCGGTGCTCTCCGAAATTATAAAGCTGCATTACGGCCGCGGCGGCGGGCATATGAGGATCGCGAAATAAGGAAGCCATGGAAAAACTTTCATACGTCGGGAAATCCCTGCCGCGCAAGGACGCGCTGATAAAGGCCACCGGCCGCGCCGCCTATACGGACGACAGGGAATTCGCCGGGATGCTGCATGCCGCCGCCGTGCGCAGCCCCCGTCCCAGGATACGGATACTTTCCATCTCCGACGCGAAAGCGAAAAAAGTCGCCGGCTATGTGACTTTGGTTACATACAGGGATATAAAGGGCGTAAATAAATGGCCCGTGGTAATGCACGATTATCCTTTCCTGCCGGAAAAAGAGGCGCGCTTCGCCGGGGAGACGGTGGCGCTGGTGGTGGCCCGGACGGCCCGCGCCGCCAGGAGGGCCGCGGCGCTGGTGGAGATAAAGTTCAAAGAGCTGCCTTATATCGACGACCCGCTGAAGGCGCTGGAAAAGGGCTCGCTGAAAATTTATGGTAAGGATAATATCCTTTCAAGTTTTGTGATAAAGCGGGGCTCGGTGGACGAAGCCTTCAAAAAGGCCGCTTTCACGGTGGAAGGAGAGTTCTCCACCAATTACCAGGTGCATGCCTACCTGGAGACCCAGGGCGCCATAGCGCTGCCGGAATCCGACGGCGGGATGACCGTTCACAGCACCACGCAATGCCCGTTCTACGTGCTGGACGCGGTGGCCGCCGTGCTGGGCGTCCCCTACAATAAGGTGAAGGTGCTCCAGACCGTCACCGGCGGCGGTTTCGGCGGCAAGGAAGACGTTCCCGCCCTGGTGGCTTCGCATGCCGCTCTCTGTGCGGCCAGGACCGGCCGTCCCGTGAAACTGATCTACGGCCGCAAGGAAGATTTTCAGAGCATGTCCAAGCGCCATCCCGGCTGGGCGCGCGTGGCCTACGGCGCCGATAAGAACGGGAAGATAACCGCCTGCCGGGTTAAATACGTGCTGGACGGCGGGGCTTACTGCACCCTTTCCCCCATAGTGCTGTGGCGCGGCACCGTGCACGCCGCTGGCCCCTACAAGATAGCCAATGTGGATATCAAAACCTATGCCGCGGCCACTAATAAGGTGCCGGCCGGCGCCTTTCGCGGTTTCGGCCAGCCGCAGATCTGTTTCGCGCAGGAGTCGCTTATAGACGAACTGGCCCAAAAGGCGGGCATGGACCCCGTGCAGTTCCGCCTGAAGAACCTGCTGAACCCCGGAGACAAGACAGTGACCGGGCAGAAGCTCAATTCCTCCTGCGGCCTCGGGGAGCTGGTGCAGACCCTGCGTAAGAGATCCGGTTGGGATAAAAAAGTGAAGTCGCCTTCCGTGAAAGGCGATATCGCTACGGGGATAGGCTTTTCCGCCGCCTATTACGGAGTCGGGCTGGGCGCCAAGGGCCGCTATCTCGACAGGGCGGGGGCGCTGGTCAATGTCTATAAGGATTCTTCGGTGGGCGTAAACGTAGGCAATGCCGAGATGGGGCAGGGCGCGCTTACAGTGCTGGCGCAGATAGCCGCCGAAACGCTCAATGCCCCGTACGAATCCGTAAAGGTGGAGGAGGTGGATTCCTCCAAGGTGCCCGATTCCGGCCCCACGGTGGCCAGCCGCACCACGCTGATGAGCGGCAATGCCATAATTGAGGCTGCCACTCCCATAAGGGAGCGCGTTTTTAAGACCGCGCATGATATGCTCGTCCTGCTGGGAGCGGACACCTCCCAAAAGATGACGGCGGCCGGCGGCGTCTTCAGTATGGGCGGCCGGTCCGTGGCCTTTAAGCAGGTGGTTGCCGAATGCTGGGGCCGCAGGCTGAAGATGAGCGAGCAGGGCTGGTATGCCGCTCCGCGCACCACCTTCAAGATGGAGGACGGCCAGGGGGACGCCTATGTCATCTACTCCTATTCGGCGGACGCCGCCGAGGTTGAAGTGGACCTGAAGACCGGTGTGACAAAGATTAAAAAGATCTGGGCCGCCTATGATGTGGGTAAAATAGTCAATCCGCGCCTTGCCGCGGGCCAGGCGGAGGGGGGGATACTGCAGGGAATGAGCTGGGCCCTGTACGAGAACCTTATCTATAAGAACGGGGTGATGGTGAATCCCAACTTCACGGATTACGTGATAGCCACTACCAAGGATAAACCCGAATATGATATAACTTTCATAGAAAAGCCGTATAAGGAAGGCCCCTACCACGCCAAGGGCATGGGCGAGGTCCCCCTTATAGGTGTGGCGCCGGCCGTGGCTAATGCCATAAAGAATGCCTGCGGCGCGCGGGTAAATTCCGTGCCTTTGCTGCCGGAAAAAGTGTGGAAGAAGCTTCAGGGAGCTTGATACAAGTGATGAGGGGAAGACCAATGAAAAACACGATG
>PEXO01000318.1:0-5412 GCA_002779045.1 Elusimicrobia bacterium CG08_land_8_20_14_0_20_59_10
GGGTATCATAAACGGCGGCACCAGGCCCTACAGGGCCGAGGCGCAAA
This sequence comes from Elusimicrobia bacterium CG08_land_8_20_14_0_20_59_10, assembly GCA_002779045.1. GTDB lineage: Bacteria > Elusimicrobiota > Elusimicrobia > Elusimicrobiales > UBA9959 > UBA9959. The sequence goes on from PEXO01000318.1 coordinate 48, forward strand.
GGGCCAAGATAAAAATTACGTTCAAGCAGCCGAAGCCCGCGCCGAAGAAGGCCGCCTGTTGGCCTGGGGTCAGACCCCGGGTCTGACCCCGACAAAAGGCTCCCGAGAGGGGGCCTTTTAAATAAAGGGACAGTATACTTAACCCCGGCCTCCCGGAGGGGCGGGGGAAAGTAGCGGTTGAATAATGCGGTGAAAATTTGTATTTTTTAGTGGACCGGGGAATTATACGAATGAAAAAAACGATCTTGCTGCTATCGGTGCTGCTGGTGTGCTGCGCGGGCTGCCGGCGCAGGGGCAGCAGCGCCACTTATACCCAGAAGGCGTTTATCTTTAATGTGCCCGCCATGGTGCGGGTGTATGGGCCGGACGCAGCGGAGGGGAAGGAGCTGGCCGACGAGATCTTTGCCGAGTGGAACCGCATTGCCGGCGAACTGAGCTATAGCGATAATTACAGCCTTACCTCGCTGGTAAATAAAAAGGCCGCCGCCGAATGGGTGCCGGTTACCAGCGAATTCCTGCGCCTGCTTATACTGGCGCTGGACTATTCCCGCATTACCGAAGGGGCTTTTGACATAACCTTCGCGCCGCTGTGGCCGCTGTGGAAGGAGGCCGCCTCAAACAAGCGGCTGCCGTCCAAAGAGGCGATAGAAAAAGCGCTGCTGCAGATGGGGTACGGCAAGATACAGGTGGACGTGGTTAAAAAGCGCGTGCACTTTACCGCGCCGGTGCAGATAAACCTTGGCGGCCTGCTGCGCGGCTATTGCTTTGAGCGGGCCTTCAAGATGCTTAAAGAAAAAGCCCCGCCTTTCCCCGTGCAGCTGCGCCTGGGGGGCAATACGCTGGTTTACGGCGACCGCAACTGGCGGTACCGGGTGCCCGACCCCTCAAGCCGGACCAAGATCTTCGGGCGGTTCCGTTTCAGGGAGGGGCTGGTTATGTCCTCTTCCGGGCGGGATGTGTTCGTCAAGATAGAGGGCAAGCTGTATTCGCATATACTTGACCTGCGCACGGGCTATCCCATTAAGGATTTTTCTTCCCTTACCGTCTATTATCCCAGCCTTGATAACGACAGCTCGCTGGTTTCGGCCGCGCTGGCCGTGATGGGCCGGGAGAAGGCCTTTAAGTTCCTGAGCGGCATAAAGGGCACCGCGGCAGTGTGGGTGGACGGCGCCGGCAAGCCTCATTACCTGCTTAACCCGGACAGCAAGGTGCAGTGGGAGGCTGATATGGGCATGTTCAACGGGATAATGCCGGGGGGCTGAGCTATACTATGAAAAACTTCCTTGTGCTTTTTGCGGCGGCCGCTTTCTGCGCCGGCTGCGGTAAAAAAGAAGATCCTTACTATTTACAGAAAACCTTTGTAATGGGCGTGCCGGCCCAGGTAAAGGTATACGGCGCCGGCCCTGCCGCAGGCAAAGAGATAGCCGACCGGATCTTTGCCGAGTGGAGCCGCATTTCCGGCGAGTTCAGCTATAGCGATCCCTACAGCGTTACTTCGCTGGTGAATAAAAAGGCCGCCTACGAATGGGTTAAGGTGGACGACGAATTTCTTAACCTTCTGATGCTGAGCATGGATTATTACCGGCTTACGCAGGGGGCTTTTGATATTACCTTTGCGCCGCTGTGGCCGCTGTGGCAGACGGCGGCTTCCACCAAGGTGATGCCGGATAAAGGCGATATACAAAAGGCGCTGCAGAATATAGGGTCCAACTACATAAAGGTGGACGCGCGCAGAAAAATGGTGCGTTTTACCCGGCCCATACAGGTTAACCTGGGCGGCCTGCTGCGCGGCTACTGCTTTGACCGCACCTACCGGATGTTCAAGCAGCGGCCCGTGCGCTATCCGGTTGAGGTGCGCCTGGGCGGCAATATGATGGTTTTAGGCCGGCGCCTGTGGGAGTACCGCGTGCTGGACCCCTTTAAGGACGATAAAGCGCTGGGTAAATTCACCTTTGACGGCGGCGTGGTGATGTCCTCGTCGGGTCGCGAGCATTTTGTGCAGATTGGGGGCAGGCTGTATTCGCATATACTCGACCTTAAGACCGGCTATCCTATTGAAAACTTCTCCAACCTTACGGTGTACCTGCCCGGGATGGAGGGCGGGAATTTCCTGTCTTCGGCCGTGCTGGCCGTGATGGGGCAGGAGAGCGCTTTTAAGCTGCTTAGCGGCATTAAGGGGGCCTTGGCCGTGTGGGTGGACGGGCAGGGGGCTTCTACCGTGTACACGCACCCCGCCGCCACGGTGAAGTGGGAGAAGGAAACGGGGCTGTTTTAGGGGAAGTCGGCAGGGGTCCGACCCCGGGTCCGACCCCGGCAGTTGCCCGTCGGCAAAAAAGCCACGGGTTTTAGCCGGGGCTTCTTTTATTTTATCTCTTCGAATTCGCCTTTTGCCCTGTTCTTGCGCACATTGTGCCAGCTGAAGAAGCGGCCGTTCATGGCTATGTAGACGTCGGGGGGGAGGATCTGCGCAAAGGAGAGGGCCGAGCCCAGGTTGAACATCCCGTCGGAAGAGCCGAACTTATAGGGCACCATGGCGCCGGTGAGTATCACCGTTTTGCCGGTCAGGTTAGCACCCAGCAGGCGGGCGGTTTCCGGCATGGTGTCGGTGCCGTGCGTTATCACTATGCGGCTTTCCCTGCTGGCTTTGCATTCTGCCAGTATCTTTTTGCGGTGCGCGGCCTTCATGTAAAGGCTGTCTATCATCATAAGCGTTTTGGTCTTTACCTTAACGCGCGAGCGGCCCAGTTTCAGCATTTCGTGCAGGTGCGTGGCACGGAAGAAGAGGCTGCCGGTGAGCTCGTTGTATTCCTTGTCGAAAGTGCCGCCGGTAATTATCAGTTTTATGGTCACGGTAATATCCCGTCCTGCCTTAGGGCCGGGCCTTTTTGGCGGGCTTTGGCCTTTTGGGGTTTAAATACCCGGAAGTTGTCCATTATGAACTTAAAGTCCGGGAAGAACTGCCTTACGTATTTTTCGCGGGTGATGAACTTCATGCTGTAGCAGTTGCCGTACTTGCGCAGGACCAGCGCCATATAGGACTGACCAGGGCAGCTTTCGGCGTCGGAGTCCGCGGCGGAAAGCACTTTATTGTGTTTGTAGAGCGTGCCGGTGCTGCCGGCTATCTCCAGGCTGCGCACCTTGGTGAAGTAGTTCCTGTCGGGGCTCCAGCAAAGCGAGCTGTCATTGCTTATAACCACGTAGGCCCAGGGGAAGGAGTCCGTGGCGCAGGTGCGGCCGGGCTTGTCCCACTGGTAGTAGAATTCGGAGCGTATCAGGTTCTTGGTCTTTTCGCTGGCGTTCCAGTAGGCGGGGAAAACCACCGTCTCGTTCTTGAATTCGTATGTCTTTGCCAGGCCGCGGAGATCTTGTTGCGTCTTTGCTTCCGGGGCCGGCTGGGTGTTGGCTGCCGCGGCCTTATTCTTGCCGGTCGCCTCCGGGGCCGCGGCTTTTCTGCCTACTCCCACCGAGGCGCCGGCGCCCGGCGCCCAGGCCGTAAGGGCCAGCAGCGCCGGCAGCAGTAAAAGGCCGGTGCGGCGGCTCATCTGCCGCGCCCGTCCTTCATAAAGGCCAGGTAGCCCTTATAGGCCATGTAGATATCCAGCTTGCCGGCCAGTTCCATGGGCGCGTGCATGGAGAACAGTCCCACGCCGCAGTCCACCACCTTCATGCCGAAGCGGGCCATAAGGTGGGCGATGGTGCCGCCGCCGCCCTGGTCCACCTTGCCCAGTTCCCCGGTCTGCCAGGTCACTCCGGCTTTGTCGAAGATGCGGCGGATATGCGCCATAAACTCGGCGCTGGCGTCGGAGGAGCCGGATTTGCCGCGGCTGCCGGTGAACTTGGTAACGCAGACGCCGTGGTTGAGCAGCGGCGTATTGCGCTTTTCGAAGGCGGCGGCGAACATGGGGTCGAACAGGGCGTTCACGTCGGCCGAGAGCATCCACGAATTGGTGAGCGCCCGTTTAAGGGACAGCTCGCTGTAGGCGGCGGAGGTGAGGTTGAGGAGCTCGGCGGAGGTGTTCTCGAAGAAGTTGGAGGCCATGCCGGTGGCGCCCATCGAGCCGATCTCTTCTTTGTCGCACAGGAGCACCGCCGAGGTGTAGGCGGGGACCTCTTTCATGTCCAGCAGGGCTTTCAGCGCGGTGTAGGCGCAGACGCGGTCGTCGTGGCCGTAGGCCAGTATCATCGAGCGGTCCAGCCCGGCCTCGCGCGGCATGCCGGCGGGCACCAGCTCCAGCTCGGCGGAGAGGAAGTCGTCCTCGTTCACTCCGTAGCGCCGGCTAAGCAATTTAAGCGCATTGTACTTGAATTTTTCCTTACGGTCCTTTTCGGCCACGGGGATGGAGCTGCACACCAGGTCCAGGCTCTCGCCGGGGACGGCTTCGGCCAGGGATTTCTTGTTCTGGTCGGCCGCCAGGTGCGGCAGCAGGTCGGTTATGCAGAACACGGGGTCGGCGGGGTCTTCGCCTATCTTCAGGCTTATCTTCTTGCCGTCGGGCTTTACGAACACGCCGTGCAGGGCCAGCGGGATGGTGAGCCACTGGTATTTCTTTATGCCGCCATAGTAATGGGTGTCCAGCATGGCCATCTCCGAGTTTTCATAGAGGGGGTTCTGCTTTATGTCTATGCGGGGGGCGTCGGTATGGCCGCCCACTATATGCATGCCGGCTTCAAGCGGCTTTTTGCCTATAACCACGGCCATGAGGGTTTTGCCTTCGCAGGAGCGGTAAACTTTGGCGCCGGGAGCCAGCTTTTGGCCGGTCTTTTCGTTAAGGGCCAGGTCGGTGAAGCCGGCGGCTTCCAGCAGCTTCACGGCCTCGTTGTGGGCTTCGCGCTCGGTCTTGGCTTTGCCCAGATAGTCCATGTAAAGGCGGTTTATCTCGTCGGAGCGCTTAAGGTCGGTGGGGGAGATGGTTTCGTAGCCGTTCTTAACGGTGGCGGCAAGGCCGGCGGATTTTGCGGGTTTATTTTTGGTTTTTTTCATGGTTAAGGTCCTTTTAGTCCGGAAGGCGGGAAGCCGTAACAGCATTCCAACATCCAAGCCTCCCGGTGTTTGGCGTTACTCATATATTAGCAATTTTTTGTTTTTGCTATCATTAGTTATCGCAATGAACAACGCTTACTCCAAAAAGGTGCTGACGCTTATCTTCTGCCTCAGCCTTTTTAACTATATCGACCGGCAGGTGCTGTTCGCGGTTTTCCCGCTTATTAAGGCGGACCTGCGCCTTAGCGATGCGCAGCTGGGGCTGCTGGCTTCTGCGTTCATGCTGGTGTATATGTGCTTTGCGCCTTTTGTGGGGTACTGGGGCGACCGGATCCGGCGGCCGCTTATTATAGGGGCCAGCGCGGTTTTCTGGAGCCTGTCCAC
>PEXO01000318.1:5530-5757 GCA_002779045.1 Elusimicrobia bacterium CG08_land_8_20_14_0_20_59_10
ATGGGCCTGGACAAGCCGGTGATCGTGCAGTACGGCGTGTGGCTCGGCAAAGTGGTGCGGGGCAATTTTGGGAACAGCACATCTACCCAGACCTCGGTCATCAAGCTGATAAGGCAGCGGGCCAGCGCCACCGGTCAGCTCGCCCTGGGGGCCTGGCTGTTCGGCACCCTCGTCGGGGTCCCTCTGGGCGTCTTCTCCGCCACCAACAGGGGGAAGTTCCTTGACTA
>PEXO01000246.1 GCA_002779045.1 Elusimicrobia bacterium CG08_land_8_20_14_0_20_59_10
GTGCGTCTGCGGGCCGTCGGCGCGCTGTACCTGGCCTATCTTGTAGGAACGGAGTTTTGCTATCAGCCAGGGGCCTATGAGCAGGCTCAGCAGGAAGGAGGTCATTACGGCGCCCCCGGCCCTGAAGGTAATATACTGGAAAACGTTCAACGGGCTGAAGATGTCGCGGAAATGGTGTGCGTAGTAAAGCATGCGCTCCTTAAAAATACCGCCGCGCAGCAAACCCGCGGCTCAGACTATATTTTATTATTTTTAAAGCCGTCCGCACTAGCCTATGTCTGTGCCGTAACAGGCGCAAGGCTATGCCAGTGCCGTATTAGGCCTATGGCCATGCCGTAACAGCGCTATGCGCATCAGACGGCCGAATTGATTCGCCGGCCGCCGCGGCCACGGGGTACCGAATACAGGGTTATTTATACAGCGTCAGAATCATTGTTCCCTCAATCCTTTTTATCACAACCTTTCCAGTTCCTGTTCAAGGATCTTTGGGAATTGCGAAATAAGCGCCCATTGGCTGCGCGGCAGGAACTGTTTCAGCTCGTTTTTTACCGCTTTCGGATTTAACCCCCGCACGCATTTTATAAGCCCTGTTTTTTGGGCTGCTATTTCCGTCACGCCCAGCCGGTTCCGCAAAAGATAGTAAACATCAAAAAAATCGCGCGGTTTTTCCCTGCGGAACAACGCCTCCAGCTTCTCCGCGGCCATAGCGGCAGCGGGCAGCGCCCGCACGGAATACGGCAGCCAGAGAGGCGTGCTTACCAGAACCGTTTCAGAAAGCGGCGCCCTCCCGGCGCGGAGCGAGATATTCCACTCGACCCTGACGGGCCAATCGTGAACCCTGGCCTCTACCAGTGCGAACCAGCCGCCGCTTGTCTCATTAGATTCACGCGTCTTAAACTCCAGACCGGCTTTGGACGCCTCTTTTACCGCCAGTTCCACGTATCTTCCGGAATGAAAAGCCTTCATCCAGCCCGTAAAATCCAGATCCTCCGAGAACCTGGGACTTTGGCGCAGCAGCCGCAGGGCGGTGCCGCCTTTAAAAACCAGCTTTATGTCCTCGTCGGCCCCATACAGGGCGGAGAGCAGCACATGCTGCGCGTATTCGCGCGCGACATTAAATTCCTGCGTCTGCCATTTAACGCTTAAGTCTTCTATCAGCGATCTTGAGATCATGCCGGTACCAGTCCAGAAGTTTTTTATTGCCGAAATCTTTAAGGCGGGCCTCAAGCAGGCGCGCCTTTGCGTCCCGGAGACTCAGGCGGCCGTTGAGCGTCTCTTTTTTAAGGAACACGAAATACAGATAATCCGCCAGGGCTTTCTCTTTTTCGGCCAGCAGCACGGTTTCCCCGTTTATCTCCGCGCCTTTATATCCGCCGAAAGCGCCGCGTTTTATCGTGCGGTATATATAGGTTGTCCCGTCGGCCGCAAAATCGCGGGTGCTTTTTGCGGTTATCGAGGTAACAGCGTAAACGGATTCCGGAATGCAGCCATAATAAGAGAGGGCCGAGGCCAGTGAAATATAGGAGGGCTTATAAAGCCGGTTGGCTATTCCCCATTTTGACGGCATCCGGGACCTTAAGGCGTAAAGGCCGCGTTTCAGGCGGCACAGCAGCCCCCGGCGGGTATAGCGGATAAGCAGGAATTTGGCCGCCACCTCCCCAAAGCCGGTCACCTGCCGGAATTCCCTGGCGGTAAAGAGCCGGAAACCGCCTTCGCGCAACTTGGATTCTATCTCAAACCATTTCATAAAGGTAGCAATTCTGCTACTTATATAGAATACCTCACAGATCAAGCAAAGTCAAGGGGAAAATTCGGATTTAAGCGTTTAAGCAAATGTCCCGCCTGGTTTCGGGTGCTCAGGTCACCCTACCGTGCAGCCCTCCGGGAGCCCCGGTAGCGGGGGCTTTCCCGAACGGCCTATGCCGGGGCGGCCTTTAATGCTCATGCGCGGCGGGCTTGGCGTATATATAATATCAACGATGCTGCCCCACTCACGTGTTTTTTCCGCCGCCGCGTTCTTCCTGCTCTCACAGGCGCCTTTTGCCTTCGCGCTTTCAATAGACCAGCTTTCCGCGTACGCCGGAGAAGTTAAGACCGGGGCCCCCGTTCCGGCAGCGCCGGACCGGCCGGCGCTTAAAGAGTGGACCGTCCTTATTTATGTAAGCGCACGCAATAACCTGGGGCTTGAGGCTATTAAGGACGTGAACGAGATGGAGGCGGCGGGTTCCACGGACAAGATCAACGTCGTGGTTGAGATGGGGCGGATAGTGTGCAAGCCGGATTTCAATCCTTTCTCCAGCGTACAGGAACCGGTGCCGCCGCAGGCGGACTGGACGGGCTCGCGCCGTTTCCTGATAAAAAAGGACGCCGACCCGCTTGCCATCAATTCGCCGGTGCTGGTGCATTTCCCCGACGCGGATATGGGCGGCTGGAAGCACCTTGCGGAATTTATCGCCTGGGGCCGGGCCGCTTACCCGGCTAAAAAGTACCTGCTGATAGTGGGCGGCCACGGCAGCGGCTGGCGCGGTGTTAAGCCTCCTCCCGGCGCGGCCAAGGGTATTTCATACGACGAGGTTTCCGGGAACCATATCTCTCCGGCGGAGCTGGCGGCGGCCATAAAGGCCGGCGGCGGGGTGAACGTTTACGCTTCGGACGCCTGCCTTATGCAGACGGTGGAATTTATCTACGACCTGCAGGATTCGGCCGAGTATGTAGTGGGCTCGCAGGAGACCACGCCGGGCAGCGGCTATAACTACGAGGTTTTCCTGAAGGCGCTGGCGGCGAACCCCGGGGACTCCCTGGCGGGTGCGGCCAGCGTGATGAAGGGCTTCTCTGAATTCTACGGCGCGCAGAAGCAGTCGGTCACGATGTCCATCGTTCGGCCCGCGCTGGCGGCGGCGCTGGCGGCGAAACTGGACAAATTCGCGCGGCTGGTGGCGGCTTCCCCGGCTGACATGAAACTATACCACGACAAGAAGTACGGCCTGCGGAGCTTCGACGACGAGGACGCGCGCGACCTCTACCAGTTGATGAAACTGTATTACGACAATACGGCGTCGCCCGCGGTGAAAGAGTCGGCCCGCGATATCATTGTTTTCCTGGCCGAAAAGTTCGTGGTGCGCAACGACGCGGTGGGCTACAAATCAAAGGACGCCAACGGCGTGTCCATCCATTTCCCCCTCTTCTACCTTAACTATAAGACCAAGTACGAACACCTCACCTTCTCCCGGGCCACCTACTGGGACGAAATGGTCAAAGCCGTAGTATTCTCTAAACAATAAAGGCCCGCCTTATCGGTCCGCGGGCGTCCCGACCGGGTTTGCCGGGGTCCTTTTATAAGCCTTCTATTATGCGTTCGAATTTCATGGAGCGGGAGGCTTTTATCAGAAAGGAGCCGCCCGCGCTTATCAGTTCGCGCGCCTGGGGCAGCCAGGCGTCCAGGGTTTCTGAGTAGGTCAGGTGTTTCCCCCCCGCCCTCTGGTAAGCGTCGGCGGCGGCCTTCATTTCGGGGCCGGCCAGGAAGATCTTTTTGGCGCCCGTATGCGCCAGGGCCGCGCCCAGGTCAGTATGATAATGGGCGGAATGTTTGCCCAGTTCCTTCATGTCGCCCAGCAGCAGGTACAGCGGTTTCGGCTTGTCGAACATTTCCTTTAAAGCCGACGACATGGACTGCGGGTTGGCATTGTAGGCGTCCAGTATCACCAGCGCATCCTTGATATGCAGTTCCTGCATGCGCATAGGCGGCGGAGTATGATTCTCAAGCCCCCGCTTTATAGCGCCGAAGTCCAGCCCGGAAACCAGCGCCGCTCCCGCCGCCGCGGCCGCATTATAATGGTTGTTCACCCCAGCGTGCGGCAGGTTTATCTCGTATATGGCTTTCTTGTATTCAATGCGCAGTTTTTCGCCTTCCAGGATGCGCAGGTCCGCTTCCGGCGCCTTGCCGAAGGTGAGCGCCTTGTAGCCCCTGGCGCCCAGGCGGTTCAGATAACCGTCGTCGCAGTTGTACACCAGTGTGCCGCCGGGCTCAAGACATTCTGCCAGCTCCGTTTTAGTTTCAAAAACGGTGTCCAGGTCGCCGAAGAATTCCAGGTGCGAAGCGCCTATGTTGGTGATAACGCCGCAGGTGGGACGGGCCAGGCCGCCTATCTCCTTAATGTCGCCGCGCCGGGACGCGCCCAGTTCGAATACGCCGAATTTATGCGCCGCCGATAGTTCCAGCAGCGACAGGGGCAGGCCGAACTGGTTGTTCAAATTACCGGCATTGGAGCAGGTCTCCCCGACCGCGGAGAAAACGCTTTTCAGCATTTCCTTAACGGTGCTCTTGCCGTTGCTGCCTGTAATGGCCGTAAGAGGCAGTCGGAAACTCTGCCTGTGCCAGGCCGCCAGGGCCTGGAGGGCCTTCAGGGTGTCTTTTACCGTAACTGTAGCCGGCGGCAGGTCCGGCAGGGAGGACAATGCCTCTTCCCGGGCCAGCAGGCCGCTGATGCAGGGCAGGGCCTGGGGCAGGAAATCATGCGCGTCATATGTGGCGCCCTTTAAAGCCCAGAAAAAATCCCCGGGTTTTAATTTCCGTGTGTCCGTAACGAAAGAGTTGAACGGCGCGGCCGGCTCGCCCTTAGCCAGTTTTCCGTCTACGGCTTCCGCCAAAGTCCCGAGATCTGTCTTTAAATCCATGTTCCGCCTTACCCGCCGCTCTTGTTCTTGATAGCTTCAGCCGCCGTTTCCGTGTCGCTGAAGTGAATGGCGCCGTCCTTTAAGACCTGGTAGTTCTCGTGGCCTTTGCCGGCTATCAGTATTATATCGCCTTTGGCGGCCAGCGCCACGGCCTTGTTGATGGCTTCTTTGCGGCCGGGGATAATTTCATAGTTTTCGAAATCGCCCTTTATTCCCAGCTCGATGTCGGAAAAGATCTGCGCGGGGTCCTCCGTGCGCGGGTTGTCGTCGGTGACGATGACCTTATCGCTGAAGGAACAGGAAACCTTCCCCATCGGGCCGCGCTTGGTGCGGTCCCTGTCCCCGCCGCAGCCGAACACGGTTATGAGGCGGTTATGGGGCATCAGCTTCAGGTTGGAAAGCACGTTCTCAAGGGCGGCGTCGGTATGCGCGTAATCCACAAAGAGCCTGAAGTCCTGGCCCAGGTCCACCCGCTCCAGGCGGCCCGGCACGTTCTTCAGCGTTTCCACACCCTCCACCGCGGAGCACATGGGGGTTCCGCCCGCCGTGGCGCAGGCTATGGCCGCCAGGGCGTTGTAGACATTGTGCCGCCCCAGCAGATGCAGCTTTACCGGCAGCGACTCCCGGTCCGTCTTCAGGACAAAGCGGGTCATATCCTCCAGCAC
>PEXO01000072.1:0-630 GCA_002779045.1 Elusimicrobia bacterium CG08_land_8_20_14_0_20_59_10
AGCAGGCCCCGCTGCTTGCGGGGCGGCCGGATTCGGCCTGGAAAGCCCTGTCCTTTCGCCACGCTTTTTACACTGTCTTTTTCGGGCGGGTCACGGAAATCGAAGAGCCGGTGCCTGTCACAATAGGCTTTTTCAGGTTAGAAAACTCCGGCCGCGACAAGGCCTTCATGGAAACCATGGCCGGCGCTTGCGCTTTCGATTCGGGCAATTACCGGGAAGCCGAGATGAAATTCAGCCAGGCGGCGGCGGCGGACCCCGGCTGTCTTAACTGCAAATATTTCCTGGCGATAGCATACGCCGCGCAAAAAAAACGGACCGAAGCCGGAGCCGAACTTTTAAAAATAGAAAAGCTCCACGGCTCAAAGCTCCCGGGAAAGCACCGCGCCCTTGTGGAGGAACTGGCGCGCGGCGAAACCGGCAGTGCCGCACGCCTGGCACGGGAGATCTCCAGCGAAAACCCCGAATTGTTTTTCAGGAAGGACTTTCCGCGCAGCATACTTGAGGCCGGACGGCTGGTGCGGGGCCGGGGGCCTGGCTCCCCGGACAGCCGGTGAAGAATAGACCACTGGTCCTCGCGCGTGACCTGGATATAAAATAACCTATGGCGGCCGTGAATAAAAGTTTTTTAAG
>PEXO01000072.1:662-1098 GCA_002779045.1 Elusimicrobia bacterium CG08_land_8_20_14_0_20_59_10
TCCTGGCCGCCTGCCTTGAGGGCTCACTGAGGCTGTTGGGCGGCAGGTATGCTGCCCGACTGCCGCGGGCCGGGAAATCCCCGGCCTATACCATACTCTGCGTGGGGGACTCGTTCACCTACGGGGCGGGCGCGCCTGAAGAAAGCAGTTATCCCCGCCAGTTGGAAACCGTCCTGCAGGAGCGGTTCCCGGGCCGGGCGTTCCGGGTCATTAACTTCGGGGAATCGGCGCAGAACACGGCCCAGCTCCTTGACCGCCTGCCGCAGGCGCTGGGCGAAACGCGCCCCGACGCAGTGGTGCTTCTGTCCGGCATAAACAATTTCTGGAACTACTGGGGCTACCGCGACGGCACCGCCGCGCCGCGCAGGAATATACTGGACCGCCTGCGCATAGCGCGCCTTGCGAAACTCCTTTGGCGGGAGGTTGTACGCGGTTT
>PEXO01000259.1 GCA_002779045.1 Elusimicrobia bacterium CG08_land_8_20_14_0_20_59_10
CTCGCATCCGCCTCAAATCTGAGCCTCCAAATGCTTCAGTTATTTCGTTACGCTTCCTTAGCTGTGCCCGTGCGTTACATTTACCGCCCGTTCCGGCACGGCGCCGAACCGCTCCTCGTAGCGCTTTATATTTTCAAGCAGGGCCGCCAGGAAGCGCTTGGTATGCACCGGGCTGGAGATCACCCTGGCACGCAGCTTGGCCTTGGGCTGGTTGGGCTGCAGGAATAGGAAATCGAAGATAAATTCCGTTTCGCTGTGGGTGACTCCCGCCAGGTTGGCGTATACTCCCTGCGCAGTAGGTTCGTCCATCTGGACCTCCAACTGCAGCGGTTTACCGGGTTCCTGTTTATTCTCAGCCATTCGGCCTCCTTAGGGTGCACGCCCTTAAGCCTGTTCACGGAGCGTTCTACAAAGTATAATATATTTTTGCGCACGGGAGATAATTACATGAAGCGTATAATCCTCTTCCTTCTTACACTTTCGCTGGCGGCCGTGTCTTACGCCGCCGACCAGGGGCTCAAATGCCCGGAAATAAACCCCAAGCCCCGGTCCATAAAGATCTTACGTATGCAGCCGCGCAAGCGCGGCAAAAACTGGCTGGAAGGCTCCGTGAAAAGCGTGAATTCCCGGTCCTGCGACCTCTACGGCATGAAGACGGAGGAAGCCGAATACTCCGGGGAGAAGCTGCTGCTCAAGCACTCCTTCTCCTACAAAGAAAAGGAGGAGGCGAAAAAACTCTGCGAAGCCCTGAAATCCGAGCAGAAGCTCACCACCACCTTCAGCGGGGAGGGCCGTTCTTCGCTTGATGAATTCTGCCGCAGGAACAGGAAGAAGGACTTCGGCGCCGTACTGGTCTACGACACTTCCCCCTCCCAGGGCCGGGAAAGCGCCCGCAAACCGGTGAGGCAGATCTTCCGCCTTTACAATAAACGCGGCTTCGTCACGGAGGAGCGCGCCTTCGACCCCATGATGAACCTTGAGACGGTAACGCGCTACGTCTACGACAAGAAGAACAACCTTACCGAAACGACGGTGAACGATTTCGACGACCGCCAGCTCAGGC
>PEXO01000213.1 GCA_002779045.1 Elusimicrobia bacterium CG08_land_8_20_14_0_20_59_10
TTTTCATTTCTTTTCCTCCATGCTAGTTTATTTTCTGACAAAAAGAGTCTGCGTAGGATAGGCGAATTCTATCCCCTCGGCCAGGAAAGCGTCGCCGGTCTTCAGGAGTATCTCCTCGTGCAGCTTCATGTAAAGCCCGTAATCACCGGCGGTCACATAATACACGCTTTCAAACTGGATGGCGAAATCGGCGTAAGCCGACATATTGGACCGGTCGAACCGGGTGTTAGCCGTGGACGTGACGGCGTTCTTTATCAGCCCCGGGATGCGGCGCAGTTTTTCAGGGGAGGTCTGGTAAGTGACGCCGAGGGTAAAAAGCACCCGGCGCTGCGGCATTTGGCTATAGTTGTGCAGACCGGAAGCGAGGAGCTTGGAATTCGAAATAACTATCAGTTCCCCGGCAAGGCTGCGGATGCGCGTGGATTTTATCCCCACGTGCTCTATCGTGCCCATTATCTCGTCGCAGATCACGAAATCTCCGGTCCGAAACGGCTTATCCAGCAGTATCACGAAGAAATTGAACAGGTCCCCGAGTATGGTCTGGGCCGCCAGGGCCACGGCCACGCCGCCTATACCGAGACCGGCCAGCACGGTGGAGATGTTGATGCCAAGGTTATCCAGCACGAAAAGCGCCGCCGCTATCCAGACGAGCACGCGCAATACCACCTGGGTGCCGTTCACCACGGAATCCCTGGCTTCCCCGGAAAGCTCCTGTTTGGAGACGATCCTGTTTATCCAGTAGGACAAAAGGTGCTGCGCCAGGGTTATGGCCCGGTAGGTGAATACGAACAATACTATCGTGTTGAGAGTTCTGTCGAACGTCCGGCTGAGCTCAAGGTGGCGTGTGGCGGCGTACAAGGCGGCCAGCTGGTATTCGAACCATTGGAATTTTTCCAGCAGCGCCAGCGCCAGTTTGCCCAGGTCCGTGCCGGTCTTTTCCGCCACGGCCTTCAGCCTGCCCAGTCCCAGGTTCTTGAGGAGATAAAGCGCGGACAAGGCCGCCGCGAAAGCGGTCAGGGCGTAGAGATAGGCCAGCGGGGTATTGTCCAGTATCCGGGCGCCGCGCAGCCAGTCAAGAAATGGTCCCAAGGTCATAAGTACATATTATAAACGATTTTCCCGGAGGAAGGCTATTGCGCGCTGCGGTCTATCTTCATTATCGCGTCGGCGGCATAGCGCTGCACCCATTTGTCGGGGTCTTTCAGGTATTTGGTCAGCGCCGGGACGGCGCTCCTGGCGCCGCCGCCGATATTGCCGAGAGCGGTAATGACGCAGCAGCGCACCTTCGCTTTAGGGTCCTTCAGGGCTTGCGCCAGTTCGGAAACCACCACCTTGGTCTGCGCCTCTATGTCCCCTAGCTCCTGTGCGGCTTTTATACGGGCCTTCGGGTCCGTGCCGTGCATGGCCCTTTGGAGAGCCGGCACTTTGGTCCTAAAGGCCATCGTTATTTCGCCCAGGGCTGTGGCGCAGTAGCCGCGCACGGTGGGATGCGGATCTCTCAGCGTTTTTATCAGTTCCGGGAGGGCGTCTTTGGCCTCCGCCCCTATACCGGCCAGCGCTTTGGCCGAAAAACCGCGCACGATAGGATTAATGTCTCCCAGCGCGCTGGCGAGCGAAGGTACGGCGTTGACCGCCGCGGGGCCCATCTTGGACAGGGCGTCGGCGGCGTAGCCGCGCACCGTGTCGCTCGAGTCGCTCAGCAGGTTGGCGATCTCGAGCACGGCGCTTTTGGCCTCCGGCCCCATTTCGCCCAGGTCATAAGCGGCGCGCGCGCGTACGGTTACTTTCGTGCTGCGCAGTTTATCGGCCAGCTCGTCCACGCGGGTTTTTGAAGGGTCCGGCGGCTTAACCTGCGGCGCTTTGTGTGAACAGGCGCCCAGGGCCAGGCAGACGGACAGGAGCAGAAGGGCGCGCCCGGCCATCTACCCTAACTCCTGGATAAGGTGAACGGCATCGAGCAGCGCATCCAGCTTTTCCGAGCGCACTATGTAGCCGCAGTCTCCCATGGCGCGGGCCAGCACCGGTGGCAGTTCCTGGTATTGCATCACCATGGGGCCGATCATTCCCAGCAGTTCCCCGTGCGAATACCTGTAGCCCAGCCGGTATTTGCGGCCGGCATAGCAGCAGTAGTATTTGCGCTCATAGTCCAGGCGGATCTTTTCCCCCGCCATCATCCGCGCCCAGACGGCATAAAGGTCCACGTCGCTGGAATAGTTGAACATGTCCAGGGTAAAGCCGCCGGGCGGGCGCATGTTCACTTCCAGAGCGTACAGCGTGCCGTCCGCGGTGCGGAAGAACTCGAAGTGGAAGAAGCGCTCCCGTACTTTGAAGCATTCCGCCAGCAGGCGCCCGGCTTTTTCAATATCGGCGGGGATCTGCCTGACGGAATAGTAGTAGATGTGGGAATCGGCCAGGACAGCCTCCATCACCCCCCGGTCATAGGAGTGGGAGGTGCAGAAGAGTATTTCCCCCTCCCGGTCTGCCAGCCCGTCGAAGGTGACTATGTCGCCGGCAATGAATTCCTCCGCGATGAAGTCCCGGTCCGGTTTGTTGGAAAAAAAATCGCGCAATCCGGCTTCGTCGTGGATCTTATAAGTGAAAGAGGCGCCCATGCCGTCGTCCGGTTTTACGATGATGGGAAAGCCGACTTCCTTAGCGAAAGCCGCGGCTTCTTCCGGGGTTTTCACCAGCACGCCCCGGGCGTGCGGTATGCCGGCCGCGGCAAAGATCTTCTTCATGCGCGATTTCCTGCGTATGTCGGCAATGGTGTCGTTCTTCACGCCGAAGATCCCGAGTTCGGTGCGCAGCGCGGCTTCGGTCTCCAGCCAGTATTCGTTAAGGGAATCAATGCGGTCGATGGGGCCGAACTTCTCCGTGAAGAACCGGCAGGCCTCGCGCAGTTCGCCGTAGTTGTGCATGTCGTCCACTTTGTAGTACCAGGCCAGGGCCCGCGCCAGTTCGGGTTCCAGGCCGGCGAAGTCCGCTTCTCCTATGCCCAGGGCGTTGAAACCGGCGGCCTTGAGGCTGCGGCAGAAGTTCTTGTAGTTCGGCGGGAAATGCGGCGACAGGAAAACAAAATTCATTGCTGCTCCTTTGAGACTTTGCGAACCTTAATTCTAGCATACTGTTAATCCCCGGCTGGAATTTAATACCATTACAGGGCATTGCAGCTTCATGCCGGAGGAACACGCACCATGCGCATCGACTACCACAAGATATACAGTTCCGTCCTGGGGCAGGATTTCGAATTCAAAGTATACGGCAGCTCGGGAAAGCCGGTAATGGTGTTCCCCACTTCCTGCGGGCGTTTCTTCGACTACGAGAACCGCGGGATGATAGGCGCGATGTCCGAGTTCATAGAGCGCGGGGATATAATGGTCTGCGCGGTGGACGGGCGCGACCGGGAGTCCTGGTACAAGCCGGTGCGCGACGAGTGGATAGGCATAAGGAACGGCCATTACGAGGCCTGTATCACGCGCGAGGTGGCGCCTTTCCTGGGGGAGCAGTACGGCATGCGCGAGAAGTTCCTGGCCACCGGCAACAGCTTCGGGGCTTTCCATTCGGCTAATTTCTTTCTAAAGTACCCGGACTGTTTCGATAGCGCGCTGTGCCTGAGCGGCTGCTATGCGATGAGGCAGGAACTGGACGGGTTCTGGGACACGAGCATGTTCTATCACGAGCCCTTGTATTATCTCCCCGGGCTGAATGACGAGGCCCGGCTGGGGAGACTGCGCGACGGGTATATCGTGATCTCGCACGGACGGGGCGCGTGGGAGACTTTTAACGATCAGGCGGCGGCGCTGGCCGGGGCGCTCCGTGATAAGGGCATCACGTGCTGGTACGACCCCTGGGGGCCGGAGTGGCCGCATGAGTGGAGCACCTGGCTGGAGCAGATAAGGAAGTACCTGCGGGTGTTCGGCGAGGGGGTGGCGTTCCGCGGCGGGATGTTGAAGCTGACCGGCCCCGGCCGCCGCATAAATCCGCGGTAAGGGATTTCCTGAAGTTTAGTAGAATATACGGAGCCTTGGAACCGGGATAACAGGAGGATGATATGAAAATACTGGTCGCTGATGATGAACAGGCTATAGTGGACCTGATGTCCGAATATCTGGACGCAGCGGGGCACGAGGTCGTTTCCGCCTACGATGCGGATTCGCTGGTGAAGCTGGTGGCGGAGGCTGCCCCCGGGCTTATTTTCCTGGATATCAATATGCCGGGGATACGGGATGACGGCATGTCGCCCGCGATAGAAATACCCGCGGCCATAAAGCGTATCCCGGTAGTGGCGATAACGGGTAATGAAAAAAAGAAAGTGTACGCGATGGGGCTGCCGGCGAATATCGAGATCATACAGAAACCGATCAATTTCCCGGAAGTGGACGCTGTCCTTGCGAAGTTCGCTCCCGCCGAATAGAGATAATTATCAGCGGGTACGATCGGACCGCCGGGACTTCCCGGCGGTCCTGTTTTTACAGGGGACCGGGGGTCACTTCTTCTTTTTATCTTTCTCAGGCGGCGGCTTTTTCAGGATGATCACTTTCCGGCCGCTGGGGACGGTCATGAAGCGTATGAACCGGCTGTAGAAGCCTGGCACCGGTTTCAGCCGCGGGGGCCGGCCTTTATTCATATTCGACCTTATATCGGGTACCGGCTTCAGCCGCGGGAGCCGGGTTTCCCGCGTTTCTCGCGGGGTTTTAGCCGTGTTTTCCGGCTTCAGGGCTCCCGGTTTTTTAACCGGAAGAAGGTTTTTTTCCGCTATCCCGGAGACGGTGCGGCTTTTGAGTCCCTGCGGGTCGCGTGTTTTCAGGAAGCTCAGCCAGGCGTAAAAAGGGCCGAAATCGGCCGGGGAGCTGTTGAAGGAGGCGCCGTAAATGCCGTCGTTCATGCGCGAAAAGGCCCTTGTGGATTTTTCAATGCCGGTACGGCCGGAGGGGCTGGCGCAGGAGAGGCGGGCTTTTTTCCCCCCCGCGGACCTCCCTGGGCAGATCTCGTATCCCGGCGCGGCGGCCAGGAATTCCCGGTCCGCTTTGTCCTCCATGCAGCCGGTCCTGATGGCCGGTTCAAGCTGCCGGAAGGAGGCGAAGTATTCGCTGTGGCCGCCGGCGGGCTCTTTCGGCGTTTTCCCCCTGCGGGCTTGCGCCAGGGCTTCTTTGGAGAGGTTGGTGTAGCCGTCCCAGTCTTTGTCCGCCGGGCCCCGGTGCCAGGCGCCTATTTCGTGGCCGGTCCCTTTCCAGTTGGACAGGTCTATCCTGCGCACCGGGCTGGTGGCGATATAGTCGGCATATTGCGGGCTGAACATGAGCGTGAGCCGGACATGCTGCGTTTCGGCGAGGGCGACCATCTTTTTGAGGACGGTGTACGACTCGTCCAGCGCCTTTTCCCCCTGTGCGCCGTTGTAGACGGGA
>PEXO01000360.1 GCA_002779045.1 Elusimicrobia bacterium CG08_land_8_20_14_0_20_59_10
CTGCTTCGTTGCTCCTCACTTACAGACCACCGGTATGCTCGTTCGTCGCGCCTCGCATCCGCCTCAAATCTGAGCTTCCAAATGCTTCAGTTATTTCGTTACGCTTCCTAAGCTGCCGGCGGAAGCTCTTCCCGGGTTTTCGGCGGCGGGAAGATGAATTTTACTTTGGCCGGACTCTTGGCGTTGGTGGCGCCGATATCGCATTTTGCGCAGCGGCGCAGGCAATCCTCGAGTTTATTGGCGGGCGGGACCACTTTTACCGCAACCGCGGCCATGAACTTGCCGCAGCCGGGGCAGCGGACTTTGGGCAGTTTTACCATTTCAAGTTCCTCTCTTCTTCCACCGGTTAACGGGACGGCGCCCGCACAGGCATTGTATAATAGATGGCAGCGGGAGCGTAACACGACTTATGTACTTATTCTTCGACACCGAAACTACCGGCCTTCCAAAGAACTGGAAGGCGCCTATAACCGACCTGGACAACTGGCCCAGGATGATACAGCTGGCCTACCTGCTCAGCGACGGCCTGGGCAACAGGCTGGCGGGCGGGGACTATATAATAAAGCCGGTGGGGTTTACTATTCCCGAAGACGCGGCCAAGATACACGGCATCTCCACGGAGCGCGCCCTGAAGGAGGGCAAAGACCTGGGTGATGTACTGCGGGAATTCCAGGCCGCGGTGGGCCGGGCGGAGCGCCTCATAGCGCATAATATCAGCTTCGACGAAAAGATAGTGGGCGCCGAATTCCTGCGCAACGGCATGCCCGACAGCCTCCCTGCCAAGAAAAAGATCTGCACCATGCACAGCTCCACCGAGTACTGCGCCCTGCCCGGCCCCTACGGCTTTAAGTGGCCCAAGCTGGAGGAGCTGCACCGCAAACTCTTCCGGGCGGGCTTTGACGGGGCGCATAATGCCGCCGCGGATATTGCCGCCACGGTGAAATGCTTCTGGGAATTAAAACGCCTGGGGGTCATTAAAGGTTAAGGGGCCGCGGGCATATATGAAGCTATTCACGAAAACACGCAGGACTTTCAATAAA
>PEXO01000404.1 GCA_002779045.1 Elusimicrobia bacterium CG08_land_8_20_14_0_20_59_10
TGGCCTGGCAGCACAACTGCGTGGCCTACAAGAGCCACGAAGAACTTTTCGGACAGGTGGACGCGCTGGTGGTAGCCGCCCCCACTGAATACCACGCCGACATAGGCATAAAAGCGCTGTCCGCCGGCATACCGGTGCTGATGGAAAAACCCATCGCCCATTCCGAGGAGGGCGCGCGCAGCATGCTTGATATCGCGGAAAAGAAGAACGTGGTGCTGCAGGTAGGCCATTCGGAGCGCTTTAATTCAGCCGTGGTCGAAACCCTCAAGTACGTAAAAAACCCCCGTTATGTGACCATTGAACGCCTCGGGCCCTTTGACCCGCGCGTGGCCGCCACCGGCGTGACGCTGGACCTGATGATACACGACCTGGACATCATACTCACCATGATAGACAGCGAGGTGGATTCCTTCGAGGCCATAGGGGCGAGCCTTCTCTCCAGCCACGAAGACATCTGCAATGTCCGACTGAAGTTCAAGAACGGCTGCGTGGCCGACATCACCGCCAGCCGCGCCACGATGGAAGCTTCACGCCGCATGCGCATTTACCAGCAGGATGCCTATATCTCGGTGGACTATGTGAGCGCAAGGCTGAAGATCTACACCAAGAAGAGCCCGGTGATAAACAGCCTCAAGGACATAACGGTCACCTTCCCCAAGCTTGAGCGAAAGGAACCGATAAAAGAGGAGTTGTACCATTTTATTGACTGCATAAAGACCGCCAAGACCCCGACCCCCAGCGGGGAAAAGGGGCTCAAGGCCGTGCGCCTGGCGCTTGACATAACCGACAAGATGCGCCGCTTTGAAATTTCCGGCACAAAAACCAAGGAAGCCAAGGAATCCTTCTCCCGCTCCCTGGCCGATATAGGCAAGGTCACTAAGGTCATGCTGGAGGAAGGTTTAAAGAACGCCGGCATAGACAAGCAGTAAACGGCGGGGCGGTCTGGAGGCGGCCGTCATTCCCCCCGCCGCCGGACCGGATATTTTATGGCCAAGATCGTACCCACAACAAAGAACATCCTGGTAGTAGCCGGGGACCCCTCGGGCGACCTCCACGCGGCTTCCCTCATCCGCGAGCTGAAAGAACTGGACCCGGAAATCTCGGTGACCTCCATGGGCGGCGTGCGCATGCAGGAGGTTTCCACGCACTTCATCTACAACCTGGTCTCCGTCGGCGCCGTGGGGTTCACGGAACCGCTCAAACATTTCTTCCTCTGGTTCAAGCTGATAAAGCTGGTGCGCCGTTACCTCGAGGACAAGCGCCCCGCCTGTGTGATAGCCGTGGACTTCTACGGCTTCAACCACCAGGTGCTGGGCCTGGCAGCGCACCGCAGGATCCCCGCCTTCTACTATATCAGCCCGCAGGTCTGGGCCTCGCGCCCCGGCCGCGCCGCGAAGATAGCCAAGCTCACCAAAGAGATCTTCTGCGTTTTCCCGTTCGAAGAGGCCCTCTACAAAAAGGCAGGCGGCAACCCCACCTTTGTCGGCCACCCGCTGCTGGACATGATCCCTGAGCCGGCAGGCCACCCGGTCACGCCGCCGGACGGCGCCTGGAACATCGGGATACTGCCGGGCTCGCGCAAGGCTGAGATCTCGCGCCACCTGCCCATTTTCCTGAAGGCTTTCTACCGCATAAAGGAAGCTCACCCGGCGGCCCGCGCTTTCGTCTTCGCCGTGCAGGAATTCCCGGACGAACACCTGGTCCCGGAACTGGAGCAGGTGGAGAAATACTGGTCCAAGGACGTGGAGATAGTGCGCGAGAAGGACTACAGGCAGCGCGCGCAGCTCGATTTCGCCTTCACCTGTTCCGGCACGGCTACGCTGGAGAACGCGCTGCTCGGCGTGCCGATGGCCGTGGCCTACAAGATGTCGCGCCTCACCTGGGAAATAGCCAAGCGCGTGGCCAACGTGCAGTATGTTTCGCTGGTGAACATCCTGCTTAAGAAGCCCGCGGTAAAGGAACTGCTGCAGGAAAAGGCCACCGCCGACCTGCTGGCACAGGAAGCTTTCTCCTTCCTCAATAATCCCCCGCGCATACGCGCCGCCCGCAAGGAGCTGACGGACCTGCGCGCCATGCTGGGCAGCCGCGGCGCCGCCGGGCGCGCGGCCCGCAAGATCCTCTCGCACCTGAGCTGACATGATCACCGATTCCAGCCTTCCTTCACAGCCGGGAAAAGACCAGTTCAAAAAGCTGGCCCTCTCCCTGCTGGAATACATCAAGCCCTACAAGGCCCGCCTGCTGCAGGCCGCCGCCACGATGACCCTCCTGGCCGTCATACGCGGCATCATCGTCCTCGTGCTCGGCCCGGTGGTAAAAGGCGTGTTCGTGGATAAGGACCTGAACGTGCTGCACATGGTGGTGATAGGGCTGCCGCTGCTTTTTGTGGTGCGCATGGCGGCCGAATACGCCAACTCCTACCTTATGAGCTGGGTCGGCCAGAAAGCGGTCCAGAAGATACGCGAAGACCTGTTTACGCACATCCACAACCTCTCGATAGAGTTCCACTGGCGCAAGCGCTCATCGGAGATCATGAGCCGCGTGATAAACGACCTCAACAATGTGCAGAGCACGGTACAGTTCATCCCGCTATACGGCATACGCGACGTGCTCACCGTGATCTCCTGCATAACGGTGCTTTTCTACCTGCACTGGAAGCTGGCGCTGGCTTCTCTGATAATACTGCCCTGCACCGCCGTGATACTGCGGATACTCGGACGCAAGATGCGCAAATCCGGCTCCGAGAGCAACGCTATAGTGGGAGAGATCTCGCATAAGTTCCAGGAAAGCCTGCAGGGCATTACCGTGGTGAAGGCCTTCAACTACGAGGAGCAGGCCATCGCCAAGTTCAAGCTCTCCAACGACGACTACTTTTCCAAGATGATGCGCTACCTGCGCGCCTCGTCCATAAGCGGCCCGATCATGGAGTTCCTGGGCAGCATGGTGCTGGTGGGCATCATCTACCTCGGCGGCCAGGCCATCTTCAGGGGAACCATGACGATAGAGCATTTCTTCTCCTTCGTCGGCGGCTTCTTCACGGCCTATATGCCGCTCAAGAACATAGCCAACATGAACTCCCGCCTGCAA
The DNA here is from genome assembly GCA_002779045.1 of Elusimicrobia bacterium CG08_land_8_20_14_0_20_59_10. GTDB lineage: Bacteria > Elusimicrobiota > Elusimicrobia > Elusimicrobiales > UBA9959 > UBA9959. Next base: position 3,085 of record PEXO01000404.1, read on the forward strand.
CTGGGCATGGCCTCCTGGGAACGGATCCACCAGATACTGGAAGAAACGCCCGCGGTAGTGGTGAAGAAGGAAACCAAGAATATGGAACGGGTCGAAGGGAAGATCGAGTTCAAGGGGGTCAATTACAAATACCCCTCGCGCGATATGCAGGTGCTCAAGGACCTCTCCTTCACTATAGAGCCGGGCCAGGTAGCGGCCTTCGTGGGCCCGTCGGGCTCCGGCAAAACCACCATAGTGCACCTGCTGCTGCGCTTCTTCGACCCGCTCTCGGGCAGCGTTGAAGTGGACGGCCACGGCCTGCTGGACCTGGGCACCACCGACCTGCGCTCACATATGGGCCTGGTCACGCAGGATACGATACTTTTCGACGACACGGTGTTCAAGAACGTCACGATAGGCCGCCCGGGCGCCTCGCTGGAGGAAGTGATCGACGCGACGAAGGCGGCCGACGCGCATGCCTTCATCTCGGCCATGCCGCAGGGCTACGAGACCGTGCTGGGAGAGCGCGGCGTGAAACTTTCCGGCGGCCAGCGGCAGCGCCTGGCCATAGCGCGCGCGATCATTAAAAAGCCCAAGATACTGCTGCTCGACGAGGCCACCTCCAACCTGGACACCGCCAGCGAACAGGCCGTGCAGGCCGCTATAGAGCGCATACTGGGCGGGCGCACAGTGGTGATGGTGGCGCACAGGCTTTCCACCGTAAGGAACGCCGACAAGATCTTCGTTCTCCGGAAAGGCGAGCTGGCCGAGACCGGCACGCACGAGGAACTGCTCAGGCTGGGCGGCGTCTATAAAGGCCTTTACGCGGCGCAGACCTGACCGGCATAAACCCATATGGAACTGGACGAACTTTTAAAGAAATTCCACGAATACTCGACGCAGGACACCACCGTGCTGGAATACGCCTGGAAGTATTCCAAAGAGGCGCACAACGACCAGAAACGCGCTTCCGGCGAGATGTATTTCGTGCACTGCGCCGCCGTGGCAGAGATCCTGGTGGGCTACAGGATGGACCAGGAGACGGTGGCCGCCGGGCTTATGCACGACGTGCTGGAAGACACCAAGATAACACACGACATTTTCCGCAAGGAGTTCGGCGAAGAGATCTATGCGCTGGTGGCCGGCGTCACCAAGATAGAGGCGCTGAAGTTCTCCTCGCGCGACGAGGCGCAGGCTGAGAACTGGCGCAAGATGATCCTGGCCACGGCCAAGGATATTCGCGTGATAGTGATAAAGCTGGCCGACCGCCTGCACAATATGCGCACCCTGAATTTCCTGCCGCGCGAGAAGCAGCTGGAGATAAGCCACGAGACGATCTCGCTTTACGCGCCGCTGGCGCAGCGGCTGGGCATCTTCCAGCTGAAATCGGAGATGGAGGACCTCTCTTTCAAGTTCCTGTTCCCGGACGAATACCAGAGCCTTTCGGCTAAAGCGCAGCTCCGCTACGCCATGCGCGAGAAGCTGCTGGAGGATTTCAGGGTGGAGCTGGAAAAACATCTGGACGGGGGACAAGTGCCGCACCGCGTGCTTTCCCGCGCCAAGAACCTCTACTCCATCTACCGCAAGATGCTGCGCCAGGAGAAGCCTTTCGAGGAGATACAGGACGCGCTCGGCATCCGCGTCATTACCGATTCGGTAATAAACTGCTACGCGCTGCTGGGCACGGTGCACTCCGTGTTCAAGCCGGTGGCCGGCTCATTCACGGACTATATAGCGGTGCCCAAGATGAACCTGTACCAGAGCCTGCACACCAGCGTGATGGCGGCCTCGGGCGAGATAATAGAGATACAGATACGCACCGAGGACATGCACCGCACCTCCGAATACGGCATAGCCGCGCACTGGCGCTACAAGATGGGCGAGAAGGGCGCGGACAAGCACCTCGACGAGAAGCTCAACTGGCTGCGGCAGTGGATAGAATGGCTGCAGGACCTGTCGAGCCCGCGCGAGTTTATAGAGAGCTTCAAGACGGACCTGGAGCTGGACCAGATCTTCATCTTCACCCCGAAAGGCGAGGTTAAGCCGCTTCCCGTGGGCGCCACCCCGATAGATTTCGCCTACACGATACACACCGACATAGGCAACACCTGCATAGGCGCGAAGGTGAACAATAAGATGGCGCGCATTGATCACGCGCTCAAGAGCGGCGACCTCTGCGAAATAGTAACCCGCAGGAATTCCGCCCCGAAAAAGGACTGGCTGAGCATCGCAAAGACCGCGGGCGCCCGCTCGCATATCCGCAAATACCTGCGCGAGCACGGCCAGCTGCAGGACTAACCGATCGGGAATCGAAGATCGCGGGCAAAAGAAATATGGAACGAATTTATTCCGTCTCCGCCTGATCAGCGATTTGCGATCGCCGATTTTCGGTTTTTTAATTCATGAATTTCCCGGAACTTTCCGACATTACACCGGCCAAGGTCAGCGCGCTCAAAGAGCGCATAGCCCGCCTGGGCCTGGACCTGCGGCTGGTTGAGGAACAGTTCATAAGAGGCGGCGGCAAAGGCGGGCAGAAGATAAACAAGACAGCCAATGCCGTGCTGCTGAAATACCCGCCGCTGGCCCTGGTAGTGCGCTGCCAGCGCGAGCGCAAGCGTTCGCTTAACCGCTTTCTCGCGCTGCGGGAACTGACGGACGAGATAGAACTGCGCGTATCCCCCGGAACTTCGCAGCGCCTGAAGGAGATAGCCCGGATACGCCGCAGGAAAGCGGATAAGGCGCGAAAGCGGAAAACGGGACTTTCGGCGGAAGCTGGCCCAGGATCTACCTGTTCTTCGGGGTGGCGCTGTTGTTCCTGATAAGGAATTTAACCGGCGCAGAAGCGGGCCGCGCAGCTTCGTTCGCCGCCACAAAAGACTACGGGCCGGACGCGGAATAACCCGGGCAGGACCCGGCCCTGCCGCCGGGCGCTCAGCGAACTTACCCGGACGGGGCTTTCACCCGCAAGCATGACACGATTTTCAAAACGCCCATAAGACCTATTTTAAGATATGCCATTTGCCTTAATTTAGGGGGCTTTATGGACATATCCCGCCGCGTCATCATTAGCTAAACTATGGGCGTACCTTCATTATTCCCGCGGGCGGAGGAAGAGAATGAAACGGATAACGGGCGCTTTTCTGATATTGGGTATCTGCGCAAGCGTGTTGACGGCGAAAGAGGCTCCCTCGGCGCTTGAAATTTTTTACGCGCTCGCCGGCGCTCAAAGCGATATTTCCATCCCGGTCCCGGCTTTAAGGCCGGCGCCGGTCTTTGACCGGCAGGAAAAGGGCTTCTCCCGTTATTCTAATCCGGTAATGGAGGCCTGCCGCGGTGAAAGGTCCTGCTTTATGGCTTTAGACGGGATAGACCGCGCGCTCTGTGAAGCCTATAAAGAGGACAGGTCCTGCTTTATGGCTTTGGACGGAGCGGACAACGGGTGGTGCCAGGTCCTGAAAGAAGGGAAGTCCTGTTTTATGGCGCTTAACGGCCAGGATGTTGAATTATGCGAAAGGGGCCGTTATCCCCGGAAGCATATGTTCTGGGCCCGCTGCGGGAATATAACCCTGCCCGACAGTCCCTCGAATCCCATAATGCAGGCCTGCCGCGGCGAAAGGTCCTGCTTTATGGCCTTGGACGGGGAAGACCGCCAGCTCTGCGAAGCCTATGTAGAGGACAAATCCTGCTTTATGGCGTTAGATGACGCGGAACGCGGCTGGTGCGAAGTGCTGAAGGAAGAAAAATCCTGTTTTATGGCTCTCGACGGCGCGGACCAGGAACGCTGCGAAAGAGGCCGCTTCCCCGGGAAACATTTATTCTGGCAGCATTGCGCGGATCAGCCACTGGTTACTTTTTAAATTCCACAAGCCGCTGTCCCCTTACCGGGCAGGCTTAAACGGTTTAGCGAAGACCGCCCAAGGGCGGTCTTTTGTCTTTTGGGGGCGGGAAAAGGTAATATCTAAAGTCGGGACTGTATTGTTTACTGTATGCCCGGCTGCGGCACTAAAGTAATGGAATCCTACCTGGCACAAGCCCTCCTTATCTGGAATTCACCCGAGTCCCAGGCGCTGCTGGTCCCGCTGCGGACCCTGAGCAGCATAAGCGCCATGTTCTGGATGCTGGCGCGCCTGTCCAACTTGCTCATGGCCGCGCTCAGACGCCTCATATTCACGGAGATCAGCACCATGCTGAGCGCCGCCTACGCCATAGTCCTGTCCGTCGTCTACGCGGCCATGATGTTCAACACCGCAATGCAGGGGCAGTGGCACCCCTCCCTGCTCTGGCGCGAGATCTGCGGCTTCGGCTTCATGTACATCATGCTGGGCGTAACGTTCACGGACCTCTCCACCAGGCGTCTCAAACCGCACACTCCGCTCGCCTTCTTCCTGGGTGTCTGCGCCTACCTCTTCCTTTCCGGGGCGCCCGCGCTGGCGCGCCACCCGGCCCTGGTTGAGTTCCACCGCGTGCTCGAGCTCTTCGCTACTGGCGGCTGGGGTAATGTCATGACCGCGTTCACGGCGCTGGTCATGCTGGGCTCGCTGCTCACCATGGCCGTCTCCGAAGCCGCTTTCGGGCTGAGCCCGCTGCTGTACCGCCTGCGCATCATCAAGGTACTGCCTGTCCGTTTTAATTTCAGCCGGCCGGGATGCAGCCGCGGAGCGGTACCGTCCCTGGCCCGCTCCTGGTTCATCCTGACGCTGCTCGTGGGCGGGGCCGGCATGATGATCTATTGGTGGCCGAAGCTGCGCGCGGCCGGCGAGGCCGCGGCCCCGGCCCTCCAGGGCCGGGCCCAGTCCCCGGAAGCGGCGGCGGCCGCGGCCAAACTGCGGCGCGTGCTGCCGGCCGTATCTTTCACGGCGGTGAGCGCTTTACCCCGCCGGGGAACCATGGCCGACCTGGCCGCTCCCGTCTTCCGCAGCCTGCTGTCGGCGCCCGGAGAAGCTGACCGGTGGCTGGCGGCCGCGGCCCTGGACCGGCTGGACCCGGATTTCCGCATCTCGCAGGCCGACCTCTTCCGCTCTACGGCCGCCGCGGCGCTGCCCTGCGCCTGGAAAGGCAGGTCCTTCAAAGTCCTGATGCTGCCGCTGCCGGGCGATGCCCCGGACAAGACCCGCACCTACTGGATATCCGACGACCGCGGCGTACATTTTACCGGGGTGGGCCCGGGAGAACTGCGGGAGGTTGCCGGCTCCACCACCTGCGCCGTGGCCGCGTTCGGCTCCGGTGGTTCCCTGCTGCTGGCCTTCACCGAGGCCCCCCAGGGGCCCGGCGCCGCGCCGCAGCTCTGGCTGTCGGCCTATGACCCGAAGCGGCGCGAGGTCATAGCCTCCGTGCGCGCCGGAGGCAACGCTTCGGGAAATTTTGAGCTTGCCGCCGCGGGGTCCGGGGTGGTCTGGGCCGACGCGCCCGTTAGCTCAGCTGCCGCGGGCTGCAGCGGCAGCTGCGGCAGGGTGCTGGGCGCCCCGGTGAGGTCCCTTACCATCGAACCGCTTGTGGAATACCGCGGCGCCATGGTGTCCGGCGACGCCATAAAGATAGTGCCGCTCTCCGACCGGACCTTCAAGCACAGCGGCCTGGCGCGGAACTATAAGTCGCTGTCGCACTTCGAAACGACCTTCAGGTTCGACCCGGTCGCAGGGTTCCTGGCCCGCTGGTATCATCTGGCCAGGCTCGCCGACGGCCGCCGCTGCGTCAGCCTCTCGCTGGACCCGGCCTTGCCCGGCTTCGAGGAGTCCGCGGTCTGGAGTTGCGACCGCTGAACGGGACAGCCGGGAGAGACCGGTTTTGTTATTATTTTTATCAGGCGGAGACGGGGTTATCTGCAGTTCATAGGGGAGGAAAAATGAGATTGATCATGTATGCCTTTGTTTTTTCCGGGTTTTGTCCGGGGCTCTTCTTATACGCCGGAGACGGGCGCGCGGCGGAAGTACTTAACTCCACCGGCACGCCCCCGGCCCGACAGGCGGCTATCTCAACATACCCGGCCACGACCGCAAATGCCGGCTTATATGAAGACATGGTCCTGATCCCGGAGGGGGCGTTCCTTATGGGCTCCGATGAGCCGGGCTTTACCAACGAACATCCAAACCATAAGGTTTTCCTGGACGCTTACTATATCGACAAGTTCGAGGTGACCATCGCCCGGTACAAACTTTTTGTCAAAGCCGCGGGCAGGAAGCTGCCCCGCCAGTCTTCTCCGGAAAATGACGACCGCCCCGTGATACGCATGACCTGGCATGACGCCCTGGCCTATTGCGAGTATTACGGTAAACGCCTGCCTACGGAGGCGCAATGGGAAAAGGCCGCCGGAGGGGGCCGGGCCGGAAAGTTCAGCTTCGGCAATGATGCCGCGCTGCTTGGCGAATACGCCTGGTTCTGGGGCAACTCCGGAACGCAGATCCATCCCGTCGGGCTGAAAAAGCCCAACGGCTACGGCCTTTACGATATGCACGGCAATGTCCTTGAATGGACCGCCGACTGGTACGACGCCGGCTATTATAAGAAGAGCCCGGCACGCAACCCGCAGGGCCCGGCCAAAAGCAAAAAAAAGGTCATCAAGGGCGGCTCGGCTTTTGTAACCGCAGAGCTCTGCCGCACTTCCGTCCGCATACGAAGCTCCCCCGATACCCCCTACAGCGGAAAGGGTTTCCGCTGCGTTGCGGCTATCCCGGTAAAGCGGGAAAACCAGCTCGGGGACGCTGAACGATAGTCAGGCCAGGACCGTCAGTGTCTCTGAAATACCTTTGCGGACCTCGAACCAGTAATCCAGCGCTGCGCCGGCCTTGTCCGCCTCGAACGCCTTGAGCCACCGCTCGAGTTCGGCGGATCTGTCCCCGTCCACGTCCCGCCGGCGTTTCAGCGCCGACAGCACAAAATCCATATTGCGCTCCGATTCCCAGAAAACCGCTACATTGCGGCTGTTTATGCGGCCCGCCGTGGCCTTAACCACGTCCAGGAAGCCGGCCGCATCGCCCCAGAGCCGGCCGACTATTTCCGGGGCCATCTCCTCCGCCCAGCCGCGGTGAAAGCGGCAGATCCCCAGGTCGTCTATAATGAGCTCCTGCACCATGCGGTTCGCGCACATTTGCCCGAGCTGGCGCGGCGGCATAAAATCATAACCATAGTACATATAGTATTTTCCCATTATGGCCATCGGGCTCAGCGCACCGGGGGTCCAGTACTGGTTGGGCACCATCCAGCCGTTGCGGGCATTGGCGATACAGACGAACCTTTTTCCTATCCCGGGGTTCTTTTCGCGCGAGAGCCGCCGCGCTAGTTTGCGCGCCCCCGCGGACAGGTCCAGGCAGCCCCGCTTTTTCAGTATCGAGTCCAGCAGTTCCACCCCGAGACCCGCGTTGTGCGCCGAATCCGCGGCGACGTCGAAATTTTCCGTTTTCCAGCGCGGCCGGCCGCCGACTCCGAGCTCCTCCGGCGTGAGAAGGCCCTCGTCGAGGCATTCCATCAGCCAGCTCAGCACCCCGCCTACGGAGATCGCGTCGAAGCCCGCGCTATCGGCGTGATAGTTAAGCCGCTCGGCCGCGCGCTGGTCGAAAATACCGCACAGCGGGCCCATGGCCTGGTAAGGCTCATAGTCCTTCTTGAATTCCCCGTTGAGCTTTTTGCAGACTGCCGCGCACGGTTCCCCGCAGTTCTTTTGCTGTTTGGCGGCTATGGTTTCCTTGTTGAACTGTTTAAGGTAGTGTTCCGTTATCAGGCTTTTATTAAGCGCCGTCCTCTGCTCCTCGCTCCAGAGTACGCTCCGGTAATTGAAGGCTATTATCTTTCCGCCGAGCGTGGAATAATTCGCGCCGAAAGTCCCGCCGGTATTGAGCTTCGGGTTGAAGCGGTACTTGGTAGTGGCCTCGAAATCCTTGGCCGCGAGCTTCTGTTCGTAGCGCTGCCTGAACCATTCGTCCGCCACCTTCCTGTCGCGGAAATCCTCGTCCAGGCAGGTGCCGCCGTAAATAACGGCGCAGATCCCGTGCTCCCGCAAAAGCTTGCTGCCGAATCCCCCGCGCCCGGCCCAACAGTCGGCGTGGGTGGATTTGCCGTCCACAAAGGGGGCCGAGACTATCGCCCCAAAATCGGTCTGGGCCGCGGCGGGGCCTACGGCCAGCACCCGCGGCGTTTCCTTGAATTCTCCCGCCCACCTTGCGTAAACGGCGTTGAGCAGAGAGTAGACGCCGCCGGGAGCCGTCTCCCAGATGCGGGCCGCGTCCACCGGGATCATCTCCACCTGCACCTCCTCGCCGTGTTCGCGGTTGAGCAGCAGGACGGACGGCGCGGGCGCCTTTCCGTGCAATGAAACCATGTTTATGCCGAGATTATCGAAAATGAGCCCCGCGCCGCCCATCGACGAGACAAAAAAGCCGCCCCAGCACGGAGAATGTCCGGAGAACATAAGCCGGTTGGAGCCGGGGAAGATCGAGCCGGCCAGCAGGCCGGTGCCGAAATTTATGATATTCTTCACCCCCGCGTCCCGGCCGACAAGATGCAGGCCGAGGTCCACCGGGCCCCAGAAGGGACCGACCGGGAAGCGTTCCACGCGGTAAAAGGCCGACGCCGCGTCGATGTGCAGTACCTTGAGCTGCTTGTCCATTATTTATCCCCCCTCCAGGAGTTCCCGCGCTTCCACCAGCATGCCATCCGGCACAAGAAATGTTTTATAGTCGGAGACGGGGACGAATTTTCCGCCGGCCGTTACCACTACCCGGGAGGCCTCCCGCTCCATAAGCCTCAACAGCTCGTCCAGGCGCATGTTTTTGGCGGGTATGACCGGCCGGCCGTTAAAATAGATCATAATATCCGTAGTACCATGTGACCTTCCGGCAGAAGCGGATCCGGCGGGTTGGCCCGGGCGGGTCAGGTTTTAAGAGCCAGTTGCGGGGCGGATCTGCCTAGTTGAGATATGTAAAAAACAGGGACCGATCCATCAGCGTCCCCTCAAGCGGACAGCGGCAGGGACAGGGTGATCCTGGCGCCGCGTCCGGGGACGTTTTTCGCCCTGGCCGTGCCGCCCTGCTGCTCCAGGTACTTGCGCGCGATAGTAAGGCCCAGCCCTATGCCGCGCGGCTTGGTGGTGAAGAACGGCTCGAAGACCTGCTCGCCGTCGCCGCCGGGCAGCCCGGGGCCGCTGTCGGCGATGGTCAGGTGCGCCAGCTTGGCGTCGTGGGAGGCCTCCATGGTAACCGTGCCGCCTTCCGGCATGGCCTGCACCGCATTATCCAGCACGCAGCGCAGCGCGTAGCCTATCGCCTCCATGTCCGCGTTCACGCACGGGTCCACGGGGTCGGCGGCCAGTTTTAGCGTGACGGCAGGCGGGACCGGATAAGAGCCCGCCAGGTCCTTGATGGCCGCGTTCAGGGAAGCCGGCGCGCACTTCAATTCCCTGGTGCGGCAGAAAGCGAGCATCTCCTCTATAACGTCATTGCTGTGCTTTACCTCGCCCTCTACTATCCCTATGTGCTTGGCGACCTTCGGGTCGAGAGCCGCCCCGCCGGCGCCCAGCTTGGTCTTTATGAAATAAAGCGAGTTGGAAATGATAGCCAGGGGATTGCGTATTTCGTGACTGACCGCGCTGGACATCTGCTTGAGAAGGTCCGGTTCGTTTTTCTTATCCATGTTATTCACAGGCACAGTAACATTCTATAAAATTTTTGAAAACCTCAGGGGGACCAGGGGACGCTGATGAATTGATTCCTAATTTTCACGTGCCTCACCCAAACAGATCCGCCCCGCAACTGGCTCTTAAAGCAACCACCCCGCAATAGGAATCGAGGGATCGACGTCCCCTGCTTAAGCCTGTGAAGGGGGGCGCTGATGGGGCGGGCGCTGCAGCGGAGGGTACTGCTGTCCGGAGGGCCTGGCGGCCGGCGCGGCCGCCTGCGCCTGCGCGCGGGTGGCGGTGAGCACTTTGCCTATCGCACCCACCATGCCGGCCACATTACCCAGTTCCGACGGGATTATCATAGTGTTGTTCGTTTTCGCCAGCTTGCCGAATTCCTGCAGGTACTGCTCGGCTATCCTCAGGTTTACAGCGTCTTCCCCGCCTTTGTCGCTGATGGCATTGGCTATCTCGCGTATACCTTTTGCCGTCGCGAAAGCAACGCGCTCAATTTCCTGGCCGCGGCCTTCCGCCTCGTTGATGCGCTTCATCTTCTCGCCCTCGGAGAGGGCTATGGTCTGCTGCTTCTCGCCGTCGGCGCGGTTGATCTTAGCCTGCTTGTCGCCCTCTGATTCCGCTATGATGGCGCGCTTTTCGCGCTCGGCCCGCATCTGCTTTTCCATCGCGCCCTTTATGCTGTCCGGGGGGAGTATGTTCTTTATCTCATGGCGGGTTATCTTTATTCCCCACGGGAGGGAGGCTTTGTCCACGGCGGCCACGATCTCCATATTGATCTTTTCCCGGTCCTCGAACGTGCGGTCAAGCTCTATCTTGCCTATCTCGCTCCTCATGGTAGTCTGCGCAAGCTGGGTGGTGGCGAACTCATAGTTGGTCACGCCGTAGGAAGCCTTGACCGGGTCCACCACCTGCAGGTAGATGATGCCGTCCACTTCCACGGAAATATTATCCTTTGTGATACAGACCTGCGGCGGCACGTCCATCACCATCTCCTTCATGCTGTGCCGGTAGGCCACCTTGTCCACGAACGGGATCAGGATGTGGAAGCCGGCCTCCAGCGTGGCGTAATACTTGCCGAGCCGCTCTATTATAAAAACGGTCCTGTGCGGAACTATCCTGGCGGAATTAGCCAGGACCACCATGATGAATATTATGCCGATCGAAATAACTACGGTCGCGGCCGGGAAAACAGAAACTGGTTCCATATTTTTCTCCTTGGCTGGCTTCTCTAGGGTTTTACTTTAAAAGTGAGATCGCGGCGCTCCACTATGGTGACTTTCGCGCCCTTCACTATCTCCACGTCGGAGTCGGCGTTCCAGAAACTGCCGTGGAATTCCACCTTGCCGCGCGGGGAGTTGGGGATTATGTCCTCCACAACTATAGCGGTCTCGCCGGCGTGGACCTCCAGGGGCCTGCCGGACGGGTTCTTGCCGGAGACCCGCCCGGTGAAATAGCCCTGGGCGCAGCGCCTGAAAGAAACCAGCGACAGGATGGAGAGGACGGAGAACAGGACCAGCTGGGTGTTGACGCCCATGGGGATGAAGATCAGCAGCAGGCCGGTGAGGACGGCGCCGAGGCCGAAGAAACAAAGTATGAAGCCGGGCAGGAAAAGTTCCATGCTCATTATTACCAGGCCCACGACTATCCAGACATACTGCGGGGGGATGTTTTCAAGCATAGGAAAATAGTACGAAATCCAGCGGCGGCCGGCAACATGAGCAGGCCCGGGGCGCGGGACCCGGGCTAAGGAAGCGTAGGCGCTCAGTAAGGATGCGGCGCCGGGCCGTTCTGGCCGGCCTTGGCCACGTAGTCTATCGTATAAGTGTAATCGCGGATCTGTCCGCTGACGGCAGAGCCGACAACCGGCAGGCCGGCGGTGTTGAAAACGGCGACCTTGTCCGTCAGGGCTTTCCTGGCCTCGCTCTCGAACGTAAAGGTTTCGGGAGACTGGTAAGTCTGCACCGCGGCAGAAGGAACGACCCCGCCCGCCTGGTAGATATTACCGACAAGGAAGTCCACGCCATAGGAATAATCGCGCCCTTCGGGCCGCGCCACGGAGGAGAGCGGCGAAACGCCGGCCCTGGAGAAAACCGGGAGGGCGGCACTGGACGCGGCCAGCGCGTCCTTTTCAAAAGTGAAGATCTCCCTTGAGTTATAGCGGTTGACCGAGTACTGCGGGCGGCGGCCGTACCTGTTGGTTTTAACCGCGAACTCCACCTGCACCGAATGATCGCCGTCAGGGCGCTGCACGGCCTTGCCCCGTATGGCAGGCACGCCGGCCTGCCGGAACATGGCGAGATACGAGGGAATGGCCTTCTCCGCCTGGCTTTCAAAAGTAAACCGGCCGCCGGTGTATCGCTCGAACTTCACCGCGTACTCCTGCGTCGGGCGCAGCATGTTCCTGACCAGGAAATCCACGGCAAAGGCGTTGTCGCTGCCGACATCATAAACATAGGAATCCAGCACGGTCAGCTTGGCGGCGCGGAAATTATCCGCGCAGGACTTCATCGCAGCTTGCGCTTCGCGCTCTACCCAGTAGGAGGCCCCGTTCTTATAGTTCTCCACCAGCACGGCAGGGGGCATGGCGGTATTGCCCTTTACGGTGGGCAGGTATTCTATAACAAAGCTGTAGCCGCGGTCCTTTTCCACCACGCGGCCGCCCAGCGTGGTTATGCCGGCCGCCCTGAGCGCGTTTATCCGCGCGTCCATGGCGGGCTTGGCCTGGCTCCCGAAGGAGAAGACCTCGTCAGTGGAGTATTCGGCTATCGTCGCTCCGGGAGGCGTCACCGGCGACGGGGCGTGCGGCATGGCCGCATGGGAGCCCGGGATATTGCCGGTCGTGTATGTTTCCAGATCGAACGACTGCGAAAATGACGGTACCGCTAAAACGAAGAAAGATAATACCGCAGTTAAACCTTTAAGCATTGAGCCTCCCTGTACCCTTGAATTGTATTAATTGTGCGGCCCTGCCGTATGGGCCATTAGGCCGTATTTCCTGTGGGCCTTAAGCTGGTAGAGCGGGGCGCTGAATGGCCACGCGGATCTTTTAAAGCCGAAGCGGCCCGCCTACGGACGCAATAGCGATTTGTGCAAAGGTGCCGCATAAAAGGTACCATGTGTTAATGGAACAAGTAACTATCGCTTCCGGGGGGTATTAATATGGACAGGACCGCATGGCAGAATTTGTTTAAGAAACGCTTCGTCTTGAATCCGGTCGACGAGAGGTCCCGGGAAGGGGAGCCGACCTACTCGATCAAGGACAAGCAATTCGTGATCGTGATCAGGTCGGCTGTTCCGGCCGGCGCTCTCAGGGCGGAGTCGGTCTCAGACACCGAGGAATGCCTGGTAGTTAACAGGGGCCAGGGCAAGACCGCCTTCGTGGACTGGAACATAATAGAAGCCATAACGACGGTAGATAACTGACGCGAAAAGGCGCCGGGCGCTATTTTTCGGAGTGATCCATTAAGGATAGCGATCCTCGTCTTGTTCCTCATTACCCCGGCCGGCCTTTCAGCGGCGGGGAACATAGACCCGCCCTCGCCCGGGAACTGACCTGCTATCCCGCAAAGATCAAAGAACTGCGGCGCACGGCAGGAAAAATATACAATATGTGCATGGCTGATTACTTTTTGAAAAGCGAGCGCATTGGCTTCAGCCGCTGGAGCGAGGCGGACCAGGAGAGGGCGTGGGAGGTATTTGGCGACCCCGAGCTCACTAAATTCGTTGGCGGGCCTTTTACGCGCGAGCAGGTGCGCGCCGCGCTGGCCGCCCAGATCTCCTCGCAGAACGCCCGCGGTATACAGTACTGGCCGCTGTTCCTGCTCTCCACCGCGGAGTTCATGGGTTGTTGCGGGCTCAAGTCCAGGCAGCAGCCGGAATACTACGAGCTGGGCTGCTATCTAAAGACGGGCTTTCAGCATAAAGGCTACGCGGCGGAGGCGTCCCGCGCGGTCATAGCTTACGGTTTTGAAACGCTGAAGGCGAGGACCCTGTTAGCCGGGCATCACCCGGGCAACCAGGCCTCCCGCGCCCTGGTGGGGAAGCTGGGGTTTTCTTATATCCGTGACGAGCTGTATCCGCCGACGGGTTTGAAGCACGCGCTCTACCGGCTGAACGCGCGTCCCGCCGCGCCGGCCCCGCGTCAGCCCTGAAGGGTCCCGCCGCTCTCATGTTCCCTGCAGCTTCCTTGCCGATTCCCGGATCTTCCATGGCCATGCGTACTGCTTCAAGGTCATCTGCGGCGGGCGGGCGGGGCCTGTCCGGATTTCAGACCTCCTGACATAGCATTAATCCTTTTGGCGCAAGTGACAAATTGCTTACGCGCAATCTCGCGCCATTTCCCTTTGCGATAAGTCAGGATGTCGAAGCCCGCCCGGATAAATTTTAGGAAAAGTTTCGGGCTCCAGCCGCCGCGGTCGAATACCATGGTCACCCTTCTCTTGCCCACCAGACGGCGCACCTCCTCCAGAATCTTCGGCAGCATCACCGTGAGCGCTTCGTTGAACTCCGCCGTCACAACAAAAACAGGGGCTCCCGCTTTGTCGTTTACCCAATAATCCGTCGTCGCCGGCAGCGCCATACGCATCCGGGTGGAATATGTCTTCGGTATGCGCCTTTTGCCGCTGTAGACCCTCACGTGCCCATCCGTATAAAGGAAGCCTATCATCCTCCCACGCCGGGCGACACGCACCTGCGCCAGCTTACACCCAAAAAGTTCCGCTTTCTGAAATCCCGCCAAATCCGTAAGCTTGCGCCGCAATGTCTTGACCTCCGGCGCCCGGTCCAGCCCCAGCAGCCGCCCCAAGTATGCCGGCACGTGTTCTTTCAATCCTTCCGGCCGTTTGATTCGCAATAGCGCCAGCAGCAACAGGGAAAGTATTGTCGTCCGAAGGCCGTAAAATGCGGGGCCGATGGAACCGTAGAACTCCTGCGCCGCCTAAAATATCCCGCTTTGCACCAGTGCCGGCGCTG
>PEXO01000184.1 GCA_002779045.1 Elusimicrobia bacterium CG08_land_8_20_14_0_20_59_10
GCGGGTTTCGTGGTTTTCAAGTTTATTTTCGTGTTCCATTATCTTACCGCCGTGCAGAGTGTCGTGATTACGGTAAGCTACCACTTCTGCGGTAAGATCGTCAAAGACTTTAACTATGCCGCCGGTTTGTCTGGCATTATTGAGCAGGCGCTGATGGATGGAGTTTGAAAACCTGAAAAGGCGTATGGGCGGATAGTCCAGCCGTGGTATTTCCGCGCCCCGTGTGGCGGCAAGATACGCTTCCCGCGGGATCTGCGTGGTAATGCCGTGGTAGGCAAGCGCAGAAATGCGGAGATTAAAACAGGGCTTTAAGGGTGGCTAATATTTCCGGAGCTGATTTAATTTCGGCAAGCGGGGCCAGGCGCGCCAGGATATAAGTTTTATCCAATTCAACCGTACTGCGCTCTATTACCGACTTAATGTCGGCCCAGTCCCTTGGTCTGTTGGCGAACGCTTTCATTATTACCAGGTCCTCGGCGGAGCAGGTAAGCAGGCTCAAGCCGGGAAGGAATTCAAAGCGGGTGGCACGGTTTACGGCTTCCTCTTCAAAGGGCAGGGCGGCAAGGGCTATATCCAGGGCTATACCGCCGGTCGCTTTAAGGAGAAGCACACGGTTTTCAAGCGCGAAAGCGGCGGCGTCCGGGATCCTGGCCTGGTAAGCGCTAAGAAGGGTCTGGATAATAGGTTTCTCCCCACCGAAACCTGTAAGAAGAGTAACATCCACATCTACGGTAACGCGGGGTTCCCCCCAGCGCTGAAGGGCGATGCCGCCTATAAAGCAGAATTTGCATCTTTCTTTTTCCAGAAAAGTCTGAAGTTCAACGGCGGTCTGGAAAAGGGTTTTCAATGCGGCAACCTCTTAAACCAGCGTTGCTGCTCAATAAGGCCGGAAGTAAGCCGCGCAGGGTAATTAAGAAGGGCGGATTGAAAAGAATCTTCAAGCTGCTCGATAGAAGCGGCGACATCCGTACGGCGAAGTTCCTGGCGGCGGATGCGCGCAAGCTCGGGCCCGGCCTTCTGCCACCGGGCAACCCACTGGCGCATTGCGTCTGTTTCCGAATTATTCATAGGCCCCTGTACCCTATTTTAGCATTTTCGAGGAGATTCAAAAATCGAAAGCCGAAAATCCAGGATCAGGGATCAATTTAAAAATTAGGCTCATGACGAGTTACTATGGGTTGCCTCCCCTGTTCATTCATTTTATCTTGTGGGGGAGGATTGAGGTGGGGGGATAGCTCTTTCCAGCTGGCTTCCAAAACGGACCTCGTTTCCTTTAGAACCTCCGTGTCCCAGAAACGGAGAACCCTGAAACCCCGTAGAGGCGTTGGTTTCTTCGGGGTAGCCGTTCCAGAGGTCTTCTTCTTTGAAGGGGACGGACGGGGCGAATTTGGGGTAGGCGCAGATGGTGCCCAGGGCGACGAACTTTTCTACGCCGTGCCGGCGGGCCTGCTCCATTAGCTGGGCGCCCATCATCAGGTTGGCCTAGAAGAAGCTGCCGGGGTTTGCGCGGTTGGCGCCTATTCCCCCCACTTTGGCGGCTAAATGGATGACAAGATCGATGGGAGGTCGAGGATCGGGAATCGGGGGAGGAAGAGAAGAGGGTTCCGGCGTCTTGGAAGGCGGCGGCTATGCTTAGGTCGTAGTCTTGTTCTTTGGGGATGAAGATGTGTTTGCTGCCGCGGGCCTTGAGCCTTTCGGTGACGAAGGAGCCCAGGAAGCCGGCGCCGCCGGTCAGCATGATGCGTTTTGAGGAGAGGTCTATATAAATTTCCGGCTTTACTGTTTCGGTTCGACAATTTTTACCAGCGTGGCCATATACTCGGCGGCTTTGGGCAGGCGCTGGAACACGCTTTTAGCCAGTTCCTCCTGGTAAGTGTGGGAGGTCTGGTTGCGCATGTCCACAAGCTCCAGCCAGAATTCGTCGTAGGCAAGCATTTTCTGCTTGTAGGCTTCCCTGAAGCATTCTTTGGGGGCCTGGCACACAACGCCGTATTTTTCCTCCAGGCAGGTTTTAACCAGCTTCCAGGCCATGTCTATGGTGAACTCGAAGCGCTGGATGGCCGAGTCGCGCACGATATCGCTTTGGGGGGCGGCAAGGGCCTCGTTAAGGCGGGCCAGGGCTTTTTTAAAGTGCTCCAGCTGGGCTTCCTGCTTGGTCATTTTATTACCTCAATCCTGGCGAGGGCCACTTTTTTGAAGTCCCCGGAAACGGCGGCGAAATCCACGAGGTCTATTTTATAGACGGCCGGCAGGTTTTCCAGGTCTTCTTTTATGGCGCCGAGCGTTTGCGCGGGCACGGCGGCGGGGCCGTCAATGCCCACGTCGATGTCGGAATGGTCGTCGCCTTTATTGGTTACGCGCGAACCGAAGAAAAAAAGCCGGTATTGGACCAGGTCAAGGCGCCGGCCTACTATAGCCAGCAGGTCGGCTTTCAGCTTTTCTACGGGGTAATGCAGTAAATTCATAATACCCGCCCTAAGGCCCCCTGACGATATCCTTATTGTAACAATTAGGCGGGGCCGGGAGAAAGTGACTGGGGATACAGGGGGAAAGAGAGGGAATTTACCACAGGGCACTGGCGTTTCAGGCCGTCTAAGGGGTTAATTATTTTGTTTCCAGGGAGGTGAGGCGGGTTTCGTGGTTGGTTGGGGAGAAGAGATTCACCGTCGGGGAGCGGGGGTGACCCGGGGAATTACAGGCGCCAGACGGTTATGCCGTTTTTGCTTAGGCTGGCTGCATTAAACACGGACTTCACATCAATAAGCACCGGGGTTTCATTCATTAATTTTAACAGCGCCTCTACGGCTAGTTTACTAAAGTCCTGGTGGGCAACGGCAAGCACCACGGCCGAGGCAGGCTTTAATTTGTCCAGGGGTGTTAAGGTAATGCCGTATTCATACGCAGCATCCGCGGGGTCGGCTATTGGGTCGCATACTTGTAGGTTAACCCCGTAGTCTTCCAGCTCCCGGATTATGTCTACAACCTTGCTGTTGCGCAGGTCGGGGCAGTTCTCTTTAAAGGTCAGGCCCAATACGGTAACGGTGCAGCCATTTATATTGTGGCCGGCGCGTATCATCTCTTTAATGGTGCGCTGGGCGATAAACTTGCCCATGCTGTCGTTTATGCGGCGGCCGGCAAGTATTACCTGGGGGATATAACCTACGGTTTCGGCTTTATGGGTAAGGTAATAGGGGTCAACACCAATGCAATGCCCCCCCACCAGGCCCGGCTTGAACTTTAGGAAGTTCCACTTAGTACCGGCAGCCTCCAGCACGGCGGAGGTATCTATGTCCAGGCGGTCGAAGATAAGGGCCAGTTCGTTCATCAGGGCTATATTGATGTCGCGCTGGGTGTTCTCTATCACTTTGGCGGCTTCGGCCACTTTTATGCTGGGGGCACGGTGCACACCGGCCTTCAGCACGGAGCCGTAAACGGAGGCCGCTCTTTCAAGGGCTTCGGCGTCCTGGCCGGAGACTATCTTTATTATCTCGGTGAAGGAATGCGCTTTATCACCGGGGTTTATGCGTTCGGGGCTATAGCCTATTTTAAAATCCGTGCCGCATTTAAGGCCGCTGGCTTTTTCCAGGACGGGGGCGCATTTTTCTTCGGTGGCGCCGGGATAGACGGTGCTTTCGTATACCACCATGTCGCCGGGTTTAAGGGCTCTGCCTACGGTTTCGCTGGCGCGCAGTACCAGGGAAAGGTCCGGCTGATTGGCTTTATCTACGGGGGTGGGTACGGCTATTATGTGAAAATTAGCGGCTTTCAGGTCGGCTATTTCGCTGGTGAAGTGGATATTGGCGGCTTTCAGGTCGGCCGGCTTTACTTCATTGGTGTGGTCGTGGCCGGCTTTTAGTTGGGCTATGCGGGTTTTGTTGATGTCAAAGCCGATGGTGCGGCGGACTTTGCCGAAGGCTACGGCTACGGGGAGGCCTACGTAGCCAAGGCCTACTACGGAGACGGTGATATTGTCTGCTTTCATAGATATCGTTATTGTATTAATTAGGGAGGGGATGGGGAAAGAGAGAGAGAGGGGCGGTGATCAAAAAGGAAGCCTTACCCACAGAAAGCTGTGGGTTTATACGCTGTCGGCGGGGACGTTTACGGCTTTGCCGTTCTTCCAGATGGCCAGGGGGCGGCCGCTCTTTTTATGCTCGGCCACTACTTTGCGCACGGCGGCCTTCATGGCGCGCTCGGCCTTGTCTTGTATGGAAAGCCTTTTTTTCATAGCGGGATAGTCTCCGTTATACTTTTATAGACCTCGCTGCTCTCAACTATTACATCGCCGGCGGCGCGCCGGGCGGCCAGCACGGGCCTGCCGCCGGAATTGTCGAACAGCATCCAGGTATCGGCAAAGGGCATATAGGTATTAAAAAAATTATCCATGGACCGCGTAAAGCGCCGGCGCACGTCGGCAATAAGCACGTCGTGGCCGCCTTCCACCACGCGGTTCTTAATGCGCAGCAAAGACAGGTCCACCGCCGGCACCCATAAATAGAACAGATGCACTCGGTAGTCCAGGGCCTTCAGCCGCCGGAACATATTAAGGTGCGTGCGGCCCGCCAGCGTGGTTTCAAAGCCGAAATCCTCGCCGTTCTTGGAGAACTCCCTGATGCGGCCCAGCACCAGCTTGCCGGCCCTTATGGCGGCGTCGCTGGGGTCGAAGGGCGACAGTCCCCGGGCTATATAGTCGGTGTTCACGAAGTTGGGGCACTTGGCATAATTGGGCAGGAATTCCCGCGCGAACGTGGTTTTGCCTGAACCGTTGGGACCGGAAACCACGTACACATTGCTGAATTTAGGCATAGAACAAAGAACCGAAAAGCGGGGATCGGTAATTGAAGCTCAAAAAAGGATCAGACTAATTCCTTTTTGGCTGTTTTTTTAGCGTGGTGGTCTTTATCCTTGGGTTCGGGACCGTCGGAGGGCTGGTCGTCGTCGGGGGCATAGGCGTAGTTGTAATTATAGTTGTATTTGTACTGGTAATAGCCGTAATAGGAGTAAGACAGCCCGCCGAATTTGGACATGTTCACCACGGCGCCCAGTATCTTTATCTTAGAACCGGTAAGGCGCTTTATGGCGTTCTTTATAAGCGGCACGCGGGTTCTGCCGAAGTTTACCACGTACATTACGCTGGGGATGTATTTGCCCCACAGCAGGGCGTCGCTTATGGGGAACATGGGCGGGCAGTCTATTATAACGCGGTCGTAGCTCTGCTGCGCCCAGCTTAGAAAAGCGCTCAGCCGCGGCGTATTAAGCAGTTCGGCCGGGTTGGGCGGGCGCGGGCCGCAGGTTAAAAGGCACAGGTTGGGCACCTCGGTGGCCTGTATAAGCGGCACAAGGTCTTCAACACTGCGGCCGCCGGCAAGAAAGTCGCTTAAGCCTTTGGCATTGGACACCTTAAAAACCTTGTGGATATTGGAGCGGCGCAGGTCGCCGTCCACCAGCAGCACCTTTTCCCCCGCCTGCGCCACGGCCACGGTCAGGTTAGCGCACACATAGCTTTTGCCTTCGCCCTGCACGGAGCTGGTGATTATAAGCGATTTGCTCTTCTGGCTTACCTCGGCAAAGTCTACCATGGTGCGCAGGTTGCGCACGGATTCCGCTATTAGCGAATGCTCCCTCAGCAGCAGGTGATTATAGGCGGTCAGTTTTTTGCCGAAGGGCGTTAGCGGCACCACGCCCAGGAAGGGCAGGCCCAGCTTGTTCTCCACGTCTTCCTGGGTGCGCACGGTCTGGTCTATAAATTCCACCAGCACGGCGGCAAAGAAACCCAGCACCAGGCCGCCTATAGCGGCCAGCAGCATATTGAACACCTTGCGCGGCTTAATGGGGCCCAGCGGGGGCATGGCGGCGTCTATCAGGCGTATATTATTGCCCATCAACTGGCCGCTAAGGTCTATTTTAAGGCTCTGTATTATCTTGTCCGTCTCGGCCTTTATCTGGCCCTGTATGGCCTTCAGGTTGGCCGTCATGGCCACCACCTGCGGATGCTTGGCCGTATAGCGGCCGCTGGCTTCGGCTGCCTGGGCCTGCAGCCTGGCGGCGTCCTGCTTCATCTGCTGCACCAGCACATTGTTCACCACGGCGGGGAGGCTTTCGTACATGGCGCGGGAATTGCTCCCGCCGGTTTTTTCCCCCTGCAGGGCGGCCAGCACGTCTTTTGAGATGAAGAGCTGGTTGGAGAGGTTCTGTTCTATGAACACATTGGCTATGGTATTGGCAATGCGCGAAGCTAAAAGCGGGTTGTAAGAATTGGCCTTTACATACACCAGGCGGCTGCGGGGCACAGGAGCGATGGTGACGGGCTTTATAAGGCTGCGGTAGCCGTATACGCCGGCGAATTCCGGGTACTTGTCCAGGTTAAGGCGGCCGTGCACGGTCTTTAGCAGGGCTTCGCTCTTAAGCAGCTTATACTGGGTCTGGTAATAGTCGTCGTTGCCGCGCTCCACGGTGGGGCCGCCCTGGTAAATAACGTTGTTGCCGCGCTCTTTTTCTATCACCAGCAGGGCCTGGGCCTGGAAGACGGGGCGGGTATTAAAGGTTACTATGGCGGTTACTATAAGCACCGACAGCCACACGCTGAGCACTACCCAGCGGCGGCGCATGAACATGTCAAGGTAATAGGTAAGGTCGAATTCCAGTT